>JAAFGU010000073.1 GCA_010365205.1 Aromatoleum sp.
GGCTCGGTGCGCGCCCCGCGCGCGAGTTGCACCAGCGCATTCGGCTCCTCGGTACCGGCGCTATAGATGCCGCGCGGCCGGTGGTACTTGAAGCTGCGGCCGACGAGATGGATCCCGTTGGCGAGCAGCGCCGAGGCCAGCGTGTCGCCGGCGTACCCTTGATAAGCGACGCCGTCGTACTCGAAATGCAGCGGCCGGGTCCGGTCGACGATCCCGCCTTCGGGCAGGCGATGCGATTGCGTCACTTGCGGGCTCCGGCGATGGTGGCGAGGTCATCGTCGATCCGCGCGCTGGCGAGGATGTCGTGCGTGCGGGTGTCACGGCGCAGCTTGAACCAGCTGCGGCAACCGCCGCTATGCAGCCAGAGTTCGTCGTGCGGGCCATTGGGATTGTCGCGCAGGTACACGTAGGCGAACCATGCCGCGATCGGCGCGTCGTTGGCCGGCCGCTGCACCGTGGCGTCGCCGCCGCAAGTGAATTCGATCTGGTTGCGCGGTCCGCACCACGGGCAGGGGATCAGCAGCATTGCGCGCTCAAGTCAGGGCCCGCCCGGCCGACCGAAGGGCCTGACCGCGCCCCCTCGGGGGGCAGCGAACGAACTGAGCGTGGGGGTCCATATCCCAGGGCCCGCCCGGCCGCCCGAAGGGCTCTGACCGCGCCCCCTCGGGGGCAGCGAACGAAGTGAGCGTGGGGGTCCATATCCCCAGGGCCCGCCCGGCCGCCCGAAGGGCCTGACCGCGCCCCCTCGGGGGCAGCGAACGAAGTGAGCGTGGGGGGGGGTCCACATCCCGTGTTAGTGCGCCCACGCATACGGTCCGGCGCCCTTCTCGTCGATCATCGCGCCTTGCTCGAAGCGCTCCAGCGTGAACGCGGCGTTGAGGGAATGCGGCTCGTCGTGCGCGATCGTGTGCGCATGCAGCCAGCCGGACGCGGGGGTGGCCTTGAAGCCGCCGTAGCACCAGCCACCGGTCATGTAGAGGCCCGGCACCGGAAGCTTCGCGATAATGGGGCTGCCGTCCATCGTCATGTCTACGGTGCCGCCCCACGTGCGCATCAGCCTCAGGCGTCCGAAACTGGGGAAGAGCGCAAGGCAGGCGGCCGCGACGTGCTCGACGATCGGAAGGTTGCCGCGCTGTGCGTACGAGTTGTAGAAGTCGAGGTCGCCGCCCATCACCAGCTCGCCCTTGTCCGACTGGCTGATGTAGAAGTGCACGGCGCCGGAGGTCACCACGGTGTCGAGTACCGGCCTGACCGCTTCGGACACCATGGCCTGCAACACATGCGATTCGATCGGCAGCTCGAGGCCCGCCATCGCGGCCACGTGACCGGAATGACCCGCGACCGCGATGCCGATTTTCGGCGTGCCGATGAATCCCAGCGGCGTGTCGACGCCGGCTACCGCACCCCGCTCGATACGGATGCCAGTGACCTCGCATTGCTGGATGATGTCGACGCCGAGCGCGTCAGCGGCGCGCGCGTAGCCCCACGCGACGGCGTCGTGGCGAACCGTGCCGCCGCGCGGCTGCAACATTCCGCCAAGGATCGGGAAGCGCGCATCCGCCGAGCATTCGAGATTGGGAATCCGCCGCGCGATCTCGTCGCGGGAGAGAAACTCGGCGTCGATGCCGTTCAGGCGCATGGCGTTGCCGCGGCGCATCGCGGCGTCCATGTCGGCCGGGGAATGCACGAGGTTCAGCACGCCGCGCGCGCTGTACATGACGTTGAAGTTGAGGTCCTGCGAGAGGCCTTCCCACAGCTTGAGCGAGAACTCGTAGAAATGGGCGTTCGGATCGAGATGATAGTTGGAACGGACGATGGTCGTGTTGCGGCCGGTGTTGCCGCCGCCCAGCCAGCCTTTTTCGAGCACGGCGATGTTGGTCATCGCGTGATCCCTGGCAAGGTAATACGCGGTGGCGAGCCCGTGCCCGCCGCCACCGATGATCACCGCGTCGTAGCACTTTTTCGGCGCAGGGCTGCGCCACGCGAGCGGCCAGTTCTCGTGGTGGCGGAGCGCATTGCGAGCGAGGGAGAAAATCGAATAGCGCATGGCGATTGTCGGTGGCGGGGCGCCGCGCTAGAGAATCTGCGACAGGAAGGCGCGCGTCCTTTCCTTCACCGGGCGATCGAAGAGTTCCGCCGGCGGTCCGGATTCGACAATCACGCCGCCGTCGGTGAAATAGACGACGTCCGCAAGCTCCCGCGCAAAACGCATTTCGTGGGTGACGATCATGCAGGTCATGCCCTCCAGCGCGAGTTCGCGGATCGTATTGAGGACGTCCTTGACGGTCTCCGGATCGAGCGCCGCCGTCACTTCGTCGAACAGCATGACCTCGGGCCGCATCGCCAGCGAGCGCGCGATCGCCACGCGCTGCTGCTGGCCGCCCGAGAGTTCGCCGGGGTAGACGTCCGCCTTGGCGGAAAGCCCGACCTTCCTCAGAAGCGCAACGGCGCGCTCGCGAACTTCCTCCCTGTCTTCCTTGAGGACGTGAACCGGCGCCATCATCACGTTCTCCAGCGCGGTCTTGTGCGGGAACAGGTTGTATTGCTGGAAGACGATCGACACTTCCTTGCGCAGCGCGATCTTCTCCTGGTCGGTCTTGAGCTGGTGCACGTCGAAACTGGCCACGCGAATGCTGCCCTGGTCGATCGGCACGAGACCGTTGATGCAGCGAAGCAGCGTCGATTTGCCGGAGCCGGAGGGCCCGATGATGCAGACGACGCCGCCCTTGGGAACCGAAAGCGAGACCCCCTTCAACACCTCGACGTTGCCGAACGACTTGTGGACGTCATCGATGACGACAATGGGTTCGGCGTCGACTGCGGGCGTTGCGGTCACTTGGGCTCTCAATGGTTGACGGCGTAGCGTGCTTCCAGCCGCACGGTCCAGCGGGCGATCGGGTAGCAATACAGGAAAAACCAGAACAAAACGTAGCTGTAAAACGCGAGCAACAGGCCGGAACGATTCTCCGCGCTCAACGCCTGCCGGGTCAGGCTCATCATTTCGTTGACGCCGACGATCGAGGTCAGCACCGTCGCCATGGTGAGGATCGCGTACAGGTTCATCCACGGCGGCAGCATGCGCTTGATGCATTGGGGGAAGATGATCATCCACATCGTCTGCCGGCGGGTGAAGGCGAGCGACGCGGCGGATTCCCATTGCGTGGTGGGGATCGACTGCAAGGCGCCGCGCACGATCTCCGACACGTTCGCCATCACCGGCAGCGACAAGCCCAGGGTCGCCTTGATCCAGTCGGGTATCTGGATCGTCATTCCGAACACGGTCACCTGGAACGGCAGCAGGAACATGCAGTAGAAGAGCAGCACCAGCCAGGGCGCGTTGCGAAAGAAGTGTGTGGTGACCCACGCCCCTTTTCTGACCGGCAGCAGCAGGGAAATTTGCGCGAAGCCGAGGAACAGGCCGACGATGGTCCCCGCCGCCATGGCGACGGCGCTGATGGCGAGGTTGAACAGAAACCCGCGCAGCAGCACCGGCGTCCACTTCCAGAGCGTCGCCAAAATCGACGGTTGCCCCGGCTGCACCTGCGCCTCTGCCCATCCGCAACCGATTGCGAACAGCGCCAACAGCGCCACCCCGTGCGCGGGACGCAGCCGCAATCGGAACGCGCCGGCCGTGCGTTCTGCGGTCGCCGAGCGCGCAAGGCGGGAGGCCGCCGGCAAGAGGACCGGCAAGTCGGTCGCTTGCGGGAGCGGGTCGCACCAGCGCAAACGGCTCATAGGGCCCCCACGCTAGCGGCATGCGCCGCGGCGCAATTCGCACCTTGGAACGGCCCGGCGGCGCTCATACACCAAACCCCGGCACGCGGATCGCGCGTTCCCACCGATGCATGGCGTAGACGAGGAATCCCACCAGCGTGAAGTAGCTGATCAGCAGCGCATTCATCATTTCCGGAACGTTGAGCTCGTCCGACCAGATCTGGCTGGACACGTAGAGCAGTTCCGGAACGGCGATAGCGTAGGCCAGCGTGGTCGTCTTGACCAGATTCACGAGGTTGTTGTTCAGCGCCGGCATGCTGATGCGAAAGGCCAGCGGGAGCACGATCAGAAGGTAGGTCCGCAAGCGGCTGAATCCCAGCGATTCGGCAGCCTCGATCGTCGCCCCGGGCACTGCCTCGATGCCGGAGCGGAAAATCTCCACGTTGAACGCTCCGGCGAAGAAGGACAACGACACGATCGCCCATGTCACGTTGCTCACCATCGGAACCGGGGAACCGGAGACGCCGGTGGCGGTCAGCAGGCTGCCGACGCCGAAATAGAAGAAATAAAGCTGGACCAGCGGGGGGGTATTGCGAAAGAACTGAATGTACCAGTAGATGACGTGGCGCGTGAGGCGCAGACGCGAGCCCTGGAGCCAGGCGCCGACGATGCCGATCAGCACGCTCAGTACGATGCAGACCGCCGACAGCTCGACGGTCATCACGAAGCCGCGGGCAAAGCGGCTTCGATCGAATGAGTCGTAGAAGATCGTGAGGTTGATGCCGGTTGCATCGTGCAACCAGCGAAACCACGCCCAGAATGACTCCATCAGCCGTCCCGATCGACAGGCGGGAGCGGCCGCGAAGGGCGGCAGCCGCCGCCGTCCTCCGCGCGTCCGCCGCCTCGGCCGACGCTATTTGTACTTGTCGTGCATTTCCTGGGCAAACTGGGTGGGCTTGATGGCCCACTTCTTCTCGAGATCCTGGATGAAGCCGGTCTTGTGCCATTCGGCGGCGGTCTTCGCCATCATGTCGGCGAAGCCCTTCTCGCCCTGCTTGATCGCGAGGCCCCACGGCACGAAGAGGATCGAGTCGAGCGGCATCTCGTAGGCGCTCCATTCGGGTTTCAGCATCTCGCCGACGATCGCGGTGTCGTCATACGCGAAGGCGACGCAGTTGCCGTTCTTGAGCGCGGCATAGGTTTCCGCGGTGCCCGGGAACGCCACGCCGTCGACGCCGTATTTCTCCTGCAGCTCCTTGTTGTAGAACGAGCCCTGGATCAGGCACACCTTTTTGCCGCGCAGCGCTTCCCAGCTCTTCAGGCCCGCCGACTTCGGCGCCAGGACGTTGGTGCCCGAGCCGTAGTAGTTCGGATCCACGACGTCGACGATCTTGCGCCGCTCCGGCGTGTCGCTCATCGTCGCGATCATCATGTCGATCTTGCCTTGCTGCAGGAACTGGATGCGATTGGACGCGACCACGGGGACCAGCTCGAGCTTGACGCCGAGCCGTTTTGCCACGTCGGCGGCGAGATCGGGCTCGAAACCGACGATCTTGCCCGATGGGTCGAGGAAGCCGAACGGCCGGTAGTCCGCCTTGGTGCCCACGACCAGGACGCCCTTCTTCTTGATGTCGTCCAGCGCGTCGGCACGTGCTGCGGTGGCACCCAGCATGCCCAACACCACGCCGGCGGCGACGATCGAAAAATATCTGTTGTGCATGTCTTCTGGTCCTCGACTCGATAAGGGATTGATGTGACAGTGGCCTGCCTACAATGCGCCGCGCGCCCCCGGTCCGTCAACGTCTTGCCCGGTGCAAACCCGAGGTGTCCCGCGCGGTACTAGGCCGCCCGCTGCGCCGGGGTCTTGCCGGCCGCCGATCGCCGCGCCAGCGCGTCCCGGGTTTCCGCCAACGCCTGGTCGAAAATGGTCATGGCAAGATCGATGTCGGCGGTGGTGACCGTCAGCGGCGGCGCGATTCGCCACACCGACCCGCGTTCCGGCCGCCGGCGGATGTTCATGGAAAGGCCCAGTTCCAGGCAGCGCTGCGTGGTCAGGGCGCCCAGTTCGTGGTGGGGCTCGCGCGTTTCGCGGTCATGGACGAGCTCGATGCCCCGGAGCAGGCCCATGCCGCGGACATCGCCAATCTCCTCGAAGCGGCCCTGCAGCTCCGCGAGCCGCTCGGCGAGATAGGCGCCCATTTCCTGGCTGCGCTCGAGCAGGTTTTCCGCTTCGATCGTTTGCAGGACGGCCAGGCCCACCGTCGACGGCAGCGGATCGGATACATGCGAAGTATAGAAGGCAAAGCCGCGCCGATGACAAAGATCCTCGATCTCGTCGGTGGTGATGACACCTGCGAGCGGCATGCCGCCCCCCAGCGTTTTCGACACGGTCATGATGTCCGGCGTCACCTGCAGATGCGACGCGGCGAACCAGTGGCCAAGGCGGCCGAACGCCGTTTGCGCCTCGTCGAAGATCAGCAGCATCCCCCGCTTGCGGGCCTCCGCCTGCAGTGCAGCGAAGTACCCTGCGGGCGGGACGATGACCCCGCCGGCGCTGATCACGGGTTCGGCGATGACGGCGGCCGGCGCGCCCGCCGACTGCATGTCGTACATCTCGAACCCGATTTTCATGCAGGTCAGGTCGCAGCGGTCCCGGCAGTGCTTCACCGGACAGCGATACGCATTGGGTTCCGGGATGACGAAAGACCCCGGCATCCCCGGCCCGTAGCCCCTGCGGTCGCTCGCGAATGACACCGCGCCTGCATTGGCGGTAACACCATGCCACGAGCCGCCGAGCCCGATCACTTCGAAGCCGCCCGTATAGAGCTTGGCCATCTTGATCGCGGCTTCGTTGCTTTCGCTGCCCGTGGAGAGCAGCAGCGACTTGCGCAACGGCTTGGGGACGATCTTCGCCAGCTTGTCCGCCAGTTCCACGACGCTGCGCGGAATCATGCCCGAGAAGAGATGCAGCGCGGTGTCGCAGCTCTTCTTGATGGCCGCCACGATGTTCGGATGACTGTGCCCGACGGTGGCGCACATCTGGCCGGAGGTGAAATCCAGGATTTTCTTTCCGGTGGAATCCCAGACATAGCATCCTTGCGCCCGGTCCACGATTTCCGGATAGACGTCGCCGCCGTAGCGAATCAGGTTCTCGCGAAAATCAGCCGGTTTGTCGCCGCTCGTGTTCATGTCCGTCTCCTTGCCATCGTACGTTCCGCCTCAGGTGCGTCGGCTCGCCGATCGCGGCGCTTCCGGATTCACCACATTGAACGGCGTGCCGGCAGCATAAGCCACGATCTGGTCGAAGATTTCGGCAAACTGGATCTCGTATTCTTCGCGCGTGACATAACCGATGTGCGGCGTGCAGACGACGTTTTCCAGCATCAGCAGAGGATCCCGGACGTCGCGCAAGGGCTCGTCTTCGTAGACGTCGACCGCGGCCATGCCCGGGCGCCCCGCCTTCAGCGCATCCACCAACGCCCCCGGCTCGATCAGCGGCGCGCGGCTGGTATTGACGATGAGCGCCGTCGGCTTCATGCGGGCAAGGTCGCCCGCGGTCACGATGCCGCGCGTCGCCGCGACCAGGCGCAGGTGCAGGGAAACGATGTCGCAGTCCCCGAAAAACGCCTCCTTGCTGCGAGCGACGGCGCAGCCATCGGCGCGGGCGCGCTGGAGCGAGGCTTCCCGCGCCCAGACGAGCACGTTCATGCCGAATGCCTTGCCGTATCCGGCGACGACGCTGCCGATCCTGCCGTAGCCGAATATGCCGAGCGTCTTTTCGCGAACGCTGTTGCCGACGCCGATCTGCCACTTCCCCGCCTTCAGCGCGGCCATTTGCTGCGGTATCCGGCGCATCGCGGCGAGTATCAGCCCCCAGGTCAGTTCCGCGGCAGCATACGACGGCGTGCCCGCATGCTGGCTCGACGAGACGATCACGCCGCGCCGGGTGCACGCATCGACGTCGATGTGCGGGTACACGCTGCGTTGGGAGATGAGCTCGAGCTTGTCCAGCCGATCGATCAGCGGCGCCCGGATTTGTGTCCGTTCGCGTATCAGCACCAGCGCCTGGGTGTCCCTCAACCGCGCGGCGAGCATATCGACATCCTGGACATGGTCATTCCAGATTTCGACGTCGTGGCCCGCCAGCTTGCCGAAGCAGGGAAGCGTGCGCAGCGTGTCGTGGTAGTCGTCGAGTATCGAAATTTTCACGGCTCACCGCCATTTCGTTCACACAATCTTAATCCCGGGAACGCGGTGTCGGGACGTTGACGCGTAGTCTGACCAAGTCGTTGGGGCCGCGAGGCGCCGGCGTCAGCGCCGGAGGCAATCGTCGCGTCTGCATCGCGCCGACCACGCTCGGGTCACGCCGAAAGCGCCACCGGCACGCCGGTCTTCGCCGACTGCACGCCGGCCTCGGCGATCATCAGCGCGCGCCGTCCGTCGTCGAAACCAATCGGCGGCGCCGCGTTTGCCGCGATCGCCTGCACGAAGGCGTCCAGCTCGCGCCGGTACGACTGGGTGTAGCGGTCGATGAAAAAATAGAGCAGCGGATCGCGGCGGATGCCGTCCCTGCCGTGGCGCTCGACCGTCGTCGCCTGTTGGTTGCCGGAGATCAGCATGCCCTTTTCGCCGAACGCCTCGATGCGCTGATCGTAACCGTAGACGGCGCGGAAGCTGGAGTTGATGTGCACCAGTGCGCCGCCGGCCATCTTCAGCACGACCATCGCGGTGTCGGGGTCGCGGTGCGGATTCTCCTTCGCGTCCAGCATGCAGGCGGTGCGCGCGAAAATCTCGACCGGTTCGTCCTGCAGCAGCCAGCGGACCATGTCGAAATCGTGGATCATCGTGTCGTAGAAGATTCCGTACGGCATCGCGGCGACGTAGTCGGGCGGTGAAATCTCCGGATCGCGGCTGGACAGGATCAGCATCTCCGGCCGCCCGATCTCGCCGGCGCGGATTGCGTCGTGCAGCGCGCGGTGCGTCGGATCGAAGCGCCGGTTGAAACCGACGAAAAACGGTGTCCGGGTCTGCTGCAGGATCCGGCCGCAGGCATCGACCTTCGCCATGTCGAGGTCGATCGGCTTTTCGCAGAAAATCGCCTTGCCCGCGCGCGCGGTCGCCTCGATGATCGGCGAGTGCGTGCGCGGCGGCGTGCAGATGATGACGGCATCCACGGCAGGATCGGCGAGCGCCGCGGCGAGATCGCTTCCGGCGCGCGCCCCGTACCGGTCGGCGAGCGCCTTCGCCGCGGGGAGGTTGAGATCGACCACCCAGGCGAGCCGCGCTCCCGTATGCGCTGCCAGGTTCGCGGCGTGAACGGGCCCGATGAACCCGGCGCCGACGAGACAGAATTGGATCATCGCAGCTCCCTCACCGAACGGTGACGCCGTTGCCGGGTCATCGCGGCGCCAGCGTGAATCCGGCCGCGCTCGCAGCGGCGCCGAGCTTTGCGTATCCGAGTCGCGCGAATGTCAGCGGATGCGCCTTGGCCGGGTCCTGCTCCGCCTCGACCACCAGCCATCCCGTGTACCCGCCGCGCCGAAGCTCGGTGAGGGTCGCGGGAAAGTCGATCGATCCGTCGCCGGGCACGGTGAACACGCCGTCGAGCACCGCGTTGAGGAAGCTGCGGTCCCCGGCCAGCACATCGGTCATCACGTCGCGGCGCACGTCCTTGCAGTGGACGTGGACGATTCGTCTGGCGTGGCGGCGGGCGACGGCTACCGGATCGCCGCCCGCGAACACCAGGTGGCCGGTGTCGAGCAGCAGTCCGACGTCGCCGCTCGTTTCCGCCATCAGCCGATCGATCTCGGCTTCGGTTTGCACGACGGTGCCCATGTGGTGATGGAAGGCGAGACGCACGCCACGCTGCCGCAGGTGCCGCGCGACCTCGTTCAGCCGCGCGCAGAAGAGCGGCCAGTCGCGGTCCGCGAGGATCGGGCGCCGCGACAGCGGGGCCTTCGGTCGCCGTCGGTGCTGCCGTGACCCTCGGCGAAAACCATGACCTTGCAGCCCATCGCCGCCAGCAACTCGAGGTGGCCTTCGACCTTCGCGGCTTCCTCGTCGGCGCTGCGCCGGCAAAGCTGCGCGCTGTACCAGCCGGAGACCAGCGCGAGACCGTGCCGGTCGAGGAGCGGGCGCAGTGTCGCCGCATCGCGCGGAAACTTGCCGCCCATCTCGATGCCGGAATATCCGGCGAGCCGCGCCTCGGCGAGACAGACCTCGAGCGGGATGTCGCCGCCGAGCTCGGGCATGTCGTCGTTGGTCCAGGTGATCGGATTGATGCCGATGCGGACAGTGGCAGTAGTGATGGCGGTGGCGGTGGCGATGGCGGTCATCGTCATCGACCGTCCAGAATGCCGACCGCCGCGAGCTCGCGCCGCAACTGTTCGGGATCGCGGAAATGGATGCCGTGAATGCCCAGCGCCGACGCGGCGTCGGCGTTCGCGGCGACGTCGTCGATGAACACCGCCGTTTCGGGCGCGACGCGATGTCGCTCGAACAGGATGCGAAAGATGCGCGGATCGGGCTTGATCACGCCCTCGACGCCCGAGACGACGATGCCGTCGAACCACGACAGGAAGGGAAACCGCTCCCGTTGCGGCGGAAACGTCTCGGCCGACCAGTTGGTGATCGCGTAGACGGGGACGCCGCGCGCCTTCACCTCGCGCAGCACCTCGACGCTGCCGTCGATCGCGCCCGGGATCATTTCGCCGAAGCGTTTGCCGAACGCCTCGATCAGTTCGAGCTGGCCGGCATGGCGCGGCAGCAGCTCCTGCGTCGCCTCGGCGAAGCTGCGCCCGGCGTCCTGCCGCTCGTTCCATTCTTCGGTGCAGACGGTGGCGAGAAAACGCTCCACCGCCGCTTCGTCGCCGTTGAACAGCTTGCGGTACAGGAAGCGCGGGTTCCACCGGAGCAGCACGCCGCCCAGATCGAAGATGGCGACGGTGCGCCGTGCGTGCGTCTCGACCACGAGGCGCCGCCGGTCAGTGCGCGACCGGATGTGTAACCTGAGGTACGCCCTGAGGCGCGACCCGAGGCGCGAACCGAGGCGCGCCGGACCCGCCTTGCGGCAGGTTGATCAGGACGTTTTGCAGGAACGCCACCGATTTCTCGACGCCCTCGAGCGCGGAGAGCATCGGGTCCTCGTGCTCGATGCTGAAGACGTCGTCGTAGCCGGCGGCGGCGAGCACGGCGACGAACTCACGCCACCACGATTCGCCGTGGCCGTAGCCCAGCGTGATGTAGTTCCACGCGCGGTTCTGGAAGCGATCGCCGGGCGTGGTTTCGATGACGCCGTTGACGCCGGCGATCACCGGATCGACGCGCGTGTCCTTGGCATGAACGTGATAGATCGCAGCGCCCAGAGCGCGCGCGGCGGCCAGCGGATCGGCGCCCATCCACATCAGGTGGCTGGGATCGAAATTGGCGCCGACGGTCTCGCCGACCGCGTCGCGCAGACGCAGCATCGTGCGCACGTTGTAGACGTTCTGATGGCCGTGCAGCTCGAGGCAAAGCTTGCGGATTCCCAGCCCGTTGGCGTAGGCGACGAGATCGCGCCAGTAGGGAATCAGCACCTCGTCCCATTGCCAGCGCAGGATTTCCCGCACCTCGAGCGGCCATTCGGTGGTGATCCAGTTGGCGCTGCTGTCGCCCTTCGCGCCCGGACAGCCGGACATCATCACCACGCGCTCGACGCCCATCAGGCTCGCGAGCTTGATCGTCTTCCGCGTCACCGCGTCGTGCCGGCGGCCCGCCTCGCCCGGGTGGACCGGATTGCCGGAGCAGTTGAGCGCGCTGATGCCGATGCCGTGTTCGTCCAGCCGCGCCTTGAAATTTCGCCGCTCCGCGTCGCTTTCCAGCATCCGGTCGAGCTTCAAGTGCGGCGCCGACGACCAGTTGCCGCAGGCGAATTCGAGCATGTCGAGCTTGAGCCGCGCGGCGGTGGCAACCAGCGTGTTGAAATCCGTGCCCGGCAGGCTGTCGGTGATCATCCCGATCTTCATCGCAAATGTGCCTCAGTTCGTTTGGCGCCGACCCTCGCGCGACGTGGGCGAAGCTAACGCAAAACCGGCGGCGTGGCAAATGCGAAGGCGGCGATGCTTTTTCCTCGCGGCGCATCGGCCCAGGGCAGCTCTTGTAGAATGCGCGGCTGATGCCTGGCGGACGCCGCGAAGGCCCGCAGCCCACCCTGGTACCGCGATGCTCCTCTACGCCGCCACCATCTTCGTCAGCGCGTTCCTTCTGTTCCTGGTGCAGCCGGTGATGGCGAAACAGATCCTGCCGTGGTTCGGCGGCTCGGCAGCGGTGTGGACGACGTGCCTGGTGTTCTTCCAGCTGGCGTTGCTCGCCGGCTACGCCTACTCCGACTTCAGCGTGCGCCGCCTAGGTGTGCGCGCACAGCTCAAGCTCCACGTCGCGCTGCTCGTGCTGTCGCTGATCGTGCTGCCGATCGTCCCCGGCGCGCAGTGGAAGCCGTCCGGTGCGGAAAATCCGTCGTGGCTGATCCTCGGCCTGCTGACCGCGACCATCGGGCTGCCGTACTTCCTGCTGTCGACGACGACCCCGCTGCTGCAGGCGTGGTTCGCGCGCGCCCGGCCGGGTGAGAGCCCTTACCGGTTGTTCGCGCTGTCGAACCTGGCGTCGATGCTGGCGCTGCTCGGCTATCCGTTCCTGCTCGAGCCGTGGGCGCCGACGCGCGCGCAGGCGCTCGGCTGGTCGATCGGTTACGCGCTGTTCGTCGGGCTCTGCGCGGCAGCCGTCTGGGTGAGCCTGCGCCGCGCGGGCGCGGCGGCCGCGGATTCGCCT
>JAAFGU010000074.1 GCA_010365205.1 Aromatoleum sp.
CCCAGGCGCCGGCGCGCCATCGCCGCGCGAGGACGACCGCGAGCGGCACGAGTGCCGCGGCGATGATCAGCGCGCGCTGCAGCGTGCTGCCCGGCGCGTCGACGAGGAACACCGGGATCGCGAACAGAGCGAGGTCGAACAGCGCGTGCAGCAGGACCGTCGGCAACAGGCCGAAGCGCAGGAAGATCAGCGCCCACAGCACCGACGGCACGATCAATTCGACCGGCCGCGAATACGACGGGAACCCGGGGTAGTTCGCGTGCGCGCCGCCGAAGATCAGCGCCTGGATGACGACGGCGATGCCGATCGCGAGTCCGCGTTTGCCGAATCGGGCGCCGACGATCGCCGCCAGCGCGAGCGGTACCGCGCGGAACAGCGACTCCTCCATGAATCCCGCCTGCAGCGACATCGCGATCGGCGCCAATGCCGGCACGAAGCTGCCGAGGATATTCGGGTCGGTCAGCGACTCCGATGGCTGCCACCAGCCGAGCCAGCGATTGGTCGCGTAATAGAACACGGCGATCATCGCGAGCTGCACCGAAACGAACAAATATCCGCCGAGCGTGCGGCCGAGAATCTGCTTGGTCGGCGCGGCGTCGCGCGACCATGCGCGCCACAATTGCGGATGCTGCGGAAACGCGCGCCGCGACAGGCTTTCGGCGGCCATGAACACCAGCGCGTAGCCCAGGCCCCCGCCGAGGGTGACGACGAGCGCCACGCCGGCCTGACGCAGCCAGAACGTCGTCACCGATTGCGCCGTGTCGAAGCCGAACCACGCGGCCGGCGTGTTCGCCAGCGTCGTTGCGCCCATCAGAGCGCCCACGATGAAACCGGCGGCGAGCGCCGGCCGCCACTGCAGCCAGTGCGCTCGCAGCAACCAGAGCACGCCGAGCAGGCAGCCGCCCAGGCCGTAGAGCACGCCCGCCGACAGGCTGGCGATGCCGGCGATGGTGTTGTTCGCCGAGCGCAGCTCCTCGAATCGGCGGTCGAATGACTCGGGTATGTGGACGTACCAGGTGACCTCGGTCAGCTCGTCGCCGGAGACGCCGATGCGCAGCCGGAACCGCGCCTCGCCGATCGTCTGTGCCGTGCGTTCGTAGATGAACAGGTGATCGACGCGGCCCGTCCTGCGCGTCTGTTGCGTTTGCTCCAGCAGCCTGAACGGCGAGAAATCCACGGCCCAAGCATCGCGCGCGCGCCCCTCGGCCAAGCGCCGCGCGGAAAGCGCGTCGAGTACCAGCCCCGCCGGGTCGGCCGGAACGGACAGCTCCGGCACCCGTTTGGCAAAGCCGTAGGCTGTGCCGTCCGGGCGGAAACGGACGATCGATTCGGTCACCTCGCCGGCCGCGAACAGCCGCACTTCCCACCAGTAAGGCGCGTAGATCGTTCCCGCCACCAGCTGCGCGAACGCCGGCTTCCCCCCGCCCTCGAGTTCGACGTAATTCTGCGTCGACTGGTCATGGCTGAAGCGGGCCGCCGCGCGCGCGCCATCGGGCGCCAGCTGATGCCGGGCCGACAGCGCTTCCGCCTTCGCGATGGCGTCCTGCCGCGACAACGTGATGTCGAGGTTCACCAGCGGGATCGCCAGCGCGAAGAGCTTCCACGCAATGGCGAGCGAGATCAGCGCCAGACCGGCGTAGGCGATCCAGAACGCGGGCCGGCGGGTGAGGCCCACGGTCGCCGCGACCCCATCCTTCACGGTCGCACCTGCACCACACCGCGCGAGGCCAGCACGGCGATGCGCGCATCGTCGAGACCGAGCCGTTCGCGCAGCACCTCCGCCGTGTGTTCGCCGAGCAACGGCGGCGGTCGATCGTACGCAGGCGGGGTCGCCGAAAAGCGCAGCGGCAACCCGACCTGCGGCACGCTGCCGGCGAGCGGATGCGGCAGGTCCATCCGCAGCCCGCGCGCGGCGATCTGGGGGTCGGCGAACACCTGATCCAGCCCGTTGATCGGACCCGACGGGATGCCGAGCGGCTCCAGCGCGTCGAGCCAGACTCTCTGCGTTCGCGTGCGCACCACCTCCGAGATCATCGGCACCAGCGTCTCGCGGTTGCGCACGCGGTCGGCGTTCTTCGCGAATCGAGAATCGGCGGCCCACTCGGGCTTGCCGGCAACTGCGCAGAATTTCGCGAACTGACCGTCGTTGCCGACCGCGAGGATCAGGTGGCCGTCGGAGCATGCGAACACCTGATAGGGGACGATGTTCTGGTGCGCGTTACCGACGCGTCCGGGAGGCGTGCCGGTGATGAGGTAGTTGTGCGACATCGTCGCCATCATCGCGACGGCGGAGTCGAACAGGCATGCGTCGATCCACTGTCCCTGCCCGGTCCGCTCGCGATGCGCCAGCGCCGCCTGGATCGCGACCGTCGCGTACATCCCCGTCATCAGGTCGGAGATCGCGACGCCGGCCTTCTGCGGTCCGCCGCCGGGCAGCTCGTCGCGCTCGCCGGTGACGCTCATGAAACCCGACATGCCCTGAATGATGAAATCGTAGCCGGCACGGTCGGCGTAGGGTCCATCCTGGCCGAAGCCGGTGATCGAGCAATAGACGAGGCGCGGATTCGGCGCCGCGAGGCTCGCGTAGTCGAGCCCGTATTTCGCGAGACCGCCGACCTTGAAGTTCTCGACCAGCACGTCGGATTGTTCTGCGAGATCGCGGACGATCGCCTGCCCGTCGGGCTGTGTGAAGTCGACGGCGACAGAGAGCTTGCCGCGGTTGCAGCACAGGTAATACGCGGCCTCGCTGGTGTCGTGTCCCTGCGCGTCCTTGAGATACGGCGGCCCCCACGCCCGCGTGTCGTCACCGGTGCCGGGCCTCTCGATCTTGATGACCGTCGCGCCGAGGTCCGCGAGAAGTTGCGTGCACCACGGGCCCGCGAGCACGCGGGAGAGGTCGAGGACGACGAGATGGGAGAGCGGCCCGGGCACGTGGACTGAACGGATGGCGCGGCGCATCGCCGCGCCGCCATTCTAGCCGAGCGGGGACTACCGACGGTCTATTCGGGCACACCGGCCTTGCGGAGGCCGGCAATTAGGTGCGTTCTGTCGCGTTCGACTACTTCCGGCGATGTCGAGAAGCGCTTCGCCTCGTAGCGCGCGATCGTGAAGTCCGGCCGGACTTGCAGTAATTTCACCTTCGCCCGCGAGGCTCTGGCCGCATCCCCGCGCAGCGCATAAGCGGCCGTCATGTTGGCAAATATGATCCACGCATGGTCTGAAGCCGCGGCGCGTTCGCACGCGGCAATGGCATCGTCGTAGGTGCCCAGGGCAACGTGCGACGCGCACGCCAAGGCCTGCGACTCGGGGTACATATTTCCCAGCGCGGCTTGCAGCGAATCGACAACTTTTAGCGCTTCTGACGCGTTGCCTGAGGCCAGGTAGAGCCAGCCCCGCAGGATGACGGGAGAAAATCGCGTCGGATCGATGTCGTGCGCACGGACATTGGCCGCAAACGCGGCGTCCCTGTTCCCGAGATACCCGAGCACCACCGCCCGGGACCACCATGCACTCGGATCGCGAGGGTCGAGTGTCACGGCCCGCAGCGAATCGGTGTCCGCTTCGGCCAGGACGCGCTCCCGATCGATGGTGAAATCGTTCTCGAACAGTTCCACACTGCTCATTACGCGTTGCGTCCAGGCGCTCGCGAATTTGGGGTCGAGCCGGATCGCCTGGTCGGCCAGCCTGCGCACTTCGCGCGCCCGCGAGACCGGGTCGCTAATTGTGAGTGCATGCGAGCGGTCGACGAAATCCTGTGCACTTGTCTCGCCACCCGGTTTGGGCGCGGCCCACAAGACGGCATCGCTAAGCATGACGCGAGCGGTGTACGTGAGCTGACGGATCAACGCCTCGTGATCATCAAGTCCCCCTCGCTCGATCACCCGCCGCTCGGATTGAATCTGCCTGCCGTCGCTTGTGTCGACGAGCCGCAACGTCGCCGCGACCTGTGCGCCAGCGGGAAGCAACTCCCCTTGGATCAGGTACCGGACGTTCGCCTCGCGCCCCGCGGCGCGCGCGTCGGTGGTCTGTGTCGCGATGACGGCGGCCGCGGGGGCCGGCGTAACCCGCATGTCAGGCATGCTGTCCCCGAGGGCGCGCGTAATCTCTACGGTCAGTCGGGATGCCGCTTCTTCGAGCGCGACATCGCCGGCAGCCCCGACGAACGGAGCGATCAACACCGAATGCAGCGGCACCCCGCCCGCTGCCTGGTCGCCGAAATGCGGATTCGGCAGGATGTGCCATGCGACGCCAAGAAAGACGGCGAGCGCCAAAACGCCTCCTGCGGCGACGGCCTGCCGACGCGACATGCCATATCGACGTGTATTCCTCTCGGTTGCTGGCGCAGGCCGGTACGCGCCGAGGCCCTTGCCGAGCACGACGCGGAACACGTGAATCGCCTTGGAGATGTTCTTGACCTGCTGCTCGCCTGAATCGACGAACTCGACGCCGAGATCCTCGTGCACCTGCTCCCACACCGCCGACGCAACGCTGATGCCGCCCGGCTCCGCCAATGTCTCCAGCCGTGCGGCGACATTGACGCCGTCGCCGATGATGTCGTCGCCCTCGACGATGATGTCGCCCAGGTTGATACCGATGCGGAACTCGATCTTCTCGTCAGCGGCGACGTACAGGTTGCGCGCGCCCATCTCGCGCTGCACCTCGACTGCGCAGCGCAGCGCCGACGTCGCACTCGGGAATTCAAGCAGCATTCCGTCGCCGGAAGTCTTTACCGTGCGCCCGCCATGCTCGGTGATCTTCGGATCGATCAGCTCGTCGCGCAGCCTGCGCAACCGCCCGTGCGTACCGGCCTCGTCGCGTTCCATCAGCCGCGAATAGCCGACGACATCGGTGGCGACGACGGCGACGAGCTTGCGGATGACCGCAGTCGCGGGCCCCCCTCCACGCCTCGAGCGTGCCGAGACGGCGGCAGATTGGATCGGGCGCGCGAAACGCGCCCGCTACTTCATTCGATCGCCTTGACGAGCTCCTCGACGACCTTCTTCGCGTCGCCGAACACCATCATCGTCTTGTCCATGTAGAACAGCGGATTGTCGAGGCCCGCGTAGCCGGACGCCATCGAGCGCTTGTTGACAATGACGGTCTTCGCCTTGTACGCCTCGAGGATCGGCATTCCGTAGATCGCGCTGCCCTTCTGCTCGGCGAGCGGATTCACGACGTCGTTGGCGCCGAGGATCAGCGCGACGTCGGCGGTGCCGAACTCGCCATTGATGTCCTCCATCTCGAAGACCTGGTCGTAGGGCACCTCGGCCTCGGCCAGCAGCACGTTCATGTGGCCCGGCATGCGGCCCGCGACCGGGTGGATCGCGTATTTCACCGTCACGCCTTTTGCCTTGAGCTTGGCCGCCATCTCCTTGACGGCGTGCTGCGCGCGCGCGACGGCGAGCCCGTATCCCGGGACGATGATGACCGTCTCGGCATTGCTCATGATGAACGCGGCGTCGTCCGGGCTGCCGGAGCGCACCGACTTCTGCGACGCGTCGGCGGCGGCCGCGCCCTCCTCGGCGCCGAAACCGCCGAGGATCACGCTGAAGAACGAGCGGTTCATCGCCTTGCACATGATGTACGACAGGATCGCGCCGCTTGATCCGACCAGCGAGCCGGAGATGATCAGCATCGGGTTGTTGAGCGAGAAGCCGATGCCGGCCGCGGCCCAGCCCGAGTAGCTGTTCAGCATCGAAATCACGACCGGCATGTCGGCGCCGCCGATCGGGATGATGATCAGCACGCCGAGCAGGAACGCGAGCCCCGACATAACGATGAACGGCATCCAGCCGCCACCCATGAAGAACGCGATGCCGGAGCCGATCATCGCGATTCCGATCGCGAGATTGAGGATGTGCTGGCCCTTGAACACGATCGGAGCGCCGGACATCCGCCCGGACAGCTTGGCGAACGCGATCACCGAGCCGGAGAACGTGATCGCGCCGATGAACGTCCCGAGGAAGAGCTCGAGCTTGTTGCCGGTCGGGATCTCGGCGGGCAGCCCGAACGACTGCGGGTTGTGCACGGCGGACACTGCGATCAGCACCGCGGCCATCCCAACCAGCGAGTGGAACGCGGCGACCAGCTCGGGCATCTGCGTCATCTGCACGCGCCGGGCGATGAAGGTGCCGACCGCCGCGCCGATGGCGATGCCGCCGACGATCATCGCGATGTTCCTGGTGTTCGAATAGACGAGCGCGAGCGTGACGACGACGGCGATCGCCATTCCGACCATGCCGAACACGTTGCCGCGGCGCGCGGTCGACGGATGCGACAGGCCCTTGAGCGCGAAGATGAACGAGACCGACGCGACGAGATACCAGAGTGCAACTTGGTTGGCGCTCATGACAGGTTCTCCCGGGGCCGCGGTCAGGGCTTCTCGGGAGCTGGCGCCTTCGGCTCCTTCTTCTTGAACATCTCGAGCATCCGCTGCGTCACGAGGAAGCCGCCGAACACGTTGACCGAGGCGAGCGCGACGGCCGCGAAGCCGACCCACCCGCCCCAGTCGAAATTCGCCCACTCGAGGCCGGCGGCGAGCATCGCGCCGACCAGGATGATGCCCGAGATCGCGTTTGTGACGCTCATCAGCGGCGTGTGCAGCGCGGGCGTCACGCTCCAGACGACGTGATAGCCGACGACGATCGCGAGCACGAACACGATCAGGTAGAAGACATGGGGATCGACACCGGTGGCCATGGAGGGCTCCGTTTCAGGAAAGGAGATGTTGTCACTTGCGCGGCACGACCGCGCCGTTCTCGCAGACCAGAGTGGCGACGATGATCTCGTCGTCCTTCGGCACCGCGAACTCGCCGGTCTTCGCGTTGAGCGACAGCGCGAGGAAGTTGATCACGTTGCGGGCATAAAGCGCGCTCGCGTCGGCCGGAACGGTCGCGGCCAGCGTCGGGATGCCGACGATCTTGACGCCGTTCTTCACGACGACCTTGTCGAGCTCGGCGCCCTCGACGTTGCCGCCCTGCTCGATCGCCAGGTCGACGATCACCGCGCCCGGCTTCATCGCGGCGACGGTCTCGGCCTTGATCAGCTTCGGGGCGGGCCGCCCGGGAATCAGCGCGGTCGTGATCACGATGTCCATCTGCTTGCAGCGCTCGTGGACGATGCCGGCCTGGCGCGCCATCCATTCGGGCGGCATCGGCCGCGCATAGCCGCCGACACCCTCGGCGATCTTGCGCTCCTCGTCGTTGGCGTAGGGAACGTCCATCCACTTGCCGCCGAGCGACTCGACCTGGTCCTTCACCGACGGGCGCACGTCGGAGGCCTCGATCACGGCGCCGAGGCGCTTCGCCGTCGCGATCGCCTGCAGCCCCGCCACTCCGACGCCCATCACCAGCACGCGCGCGGCCTTCACCGTTCCGGCCGCCGTCATCAGCATCGGCATGAATCTGCCGTATTCGTTGGCGGCGAGGATCACCGCCTTGTACCCGGCGATATTCGCCTGCGACGAAAGCACGTCCATCGCCTGGGCACGCGTGATCCGCGGCAGCCACTCGAGCGCGCAGCCGGCCACGCCGGCCTGCGCGTACGATTCCACGGCGGCCTTGTCGAAGGGGTTCAGCAGGCCGATCAGCAGCGCGCCCCTTTTCAACTGAGATGTCTCGGCGCCCGACGGGCCGCGCACCTTGAGCACGATGTCGGCACCGAGTGCCTCGGCGGCGCTGCCGATCCTCGCGCCGGCGGCGACATACTGGTCGTCCGGAATGCTCGACGCGGTCCCGGCGCCGCTTTCGACGACGAGCGCGTGCTTGCCGCTCGCGGCGAGCTTTTTGACGGTTTCAGGTGTCGCGGCGACGCGCGTTTCACCCGGGCGCGTTTCGCGTGGAATGCCGATCAGCATGGCGGAATCCCCAAAGAGGCGCCGGTCGGCAGGCCGCCGTCCGGAATTTTCATTTTTCGTAATGCTGCCACAAACCGGGGCGCTTCGGTTAACCGCCGTGCGGCGGACGATGGTGCCGATGCCTCAGATGGCCTCAGAAATGGCGCGGCCGAGCTCCGCCGTGTTCGATCTGCCGCCCATGTCGGGCGTGCGCGGCGCCGACGGGTCGGTCAGCACCGTTTCGATGGCGCGCATCACCGCCGCCGACGCATCGGCGTGGCCCAGATGTTCGAGCATCAGCGCCGCGGACCAGATCTGCGCGATCGGATTGGCGACTCCCTTGCCGGCGATGTCCGGCGCCGAGCCGTGCACCGGCTCGAAAAGCGAAGGATAGACACGCTCCGGATTGATATTCGCCGACGGCGCGATTCCGATCGTTCCGCAGACCGCGGGCCCGAGATCCGACAGGATGTCGCCGAACAGATTCGAACCGACCACAACGTCGAATATCTGCGGCCTCGCGACGAAGTGCGCGGTGAGGATGTCGATGTGGTATTGGTCCGTCCGGATATCGGGATAGCGCGCGGCCATCGCCTTGAAGCGTTCGTCCCAGTAAGGCATCGTGATCGAGATGCCGTTCGATTTGGTCGCCGACGTCACGTGCTTCGCCGCCCGTGTGCCGGCGAGTTCGAAGGCGAACTGGAGTATCCGGTCCACGCCCTTGCGCGTGAAGACGGACTCCTGGAACACCACCTCGCGCTCGGTGCCTTCGAACATGCGTCCGCCTACCGACGAATACTCGCCCTCCGTGTTCTCGCGGACGACGACGAAGTCGATGTCGCCCGCCTTGCGGTTCGCCAGCGGCGTCGGGATGCCGGGCATCAGCCGGCACGGCCGCAGATTCACGTACTGGTCGAAACCACGGCGCCACTGAATCAGCGAACCCCAGAGCGAAACGTGGTCGGGCACCGTGGCCGGCCAGCCGACTGCGCCGAAGAAGATCGCGTCGTGGTCCTTCAGCTGCGCGAACCAGTCCTCCGGCATCATCCGGCCGTGCTTCGCGTAGTAATCGCAGCTCCAGTCGAATTCGCGCCAGCCGAAATCGATGCCGAACTTGCGCGCGGCCGCCTC
Organism: Aromatoleum sp.; assembly: GCA_010365205.1. Taxonomy (GTDB): domain Bacteria; phylum Pseudomonadota; class Gammaproteobacteria; order Burkholderiales; family Casimicrobiaceae; genus CAIWHR01. Next base: position 8,966 of record JAAFGU010000074.1, read on the forward strand.
CAGCGCCCGCAGGCCCTCCGGAACGACTTCCTTGCCGATGCCGTCACCGGGGATGACGGCGATACGATGGCTGCTTCGCGGTGTGGTCATCACGACTCCTCGTCAGACGCGGATTCTAGGTCAAGGTCGCGGCGGCGCCAAATCGCGCGCGCCGCCAGTCGCGACCATCATCCGTCCGTTCGATGGTGCGCGCGGCATCTCCTGCCTAGAGTATCGATGACGACGCGTAAGTGTCATCCGCGTCGATCGGGTCGCGCCAACAGCGGCGCGGATGAATGAGAACGCCGTTCCCTGTTCACGCTCGTTCAACTTCGGTGGAGGATCCATGATGCTGCGTCCGGCCTACCTCTTGACGCTTGCCTCGCTTCAGATCGCGTTCGCCATTGGCGCGGTGCCGCCGCTCACGCGGATGCTCAGCGCACAAGTCAGCGCCGCGGCAATCCACGGCGCAGTGCCGGCGATCGCGCAACTGGCGAGTTGCGCTCTCGCCGCGCTCGGCCTTGCCATCGTGCTGAACTTTCCGGCCATAGCATTGCTGCGGCATCTGCAGCGCGGAGTGCAACGCTTCCGCGGCGTTCCGAACTGGGCGGTCACCGTCGCGCTTGGCGGTGCGATGATCCTCGTCATGGCGGTCGCGGCGAGCGCGGCGCGGCCGCTGCTGCCGGTCGACGCTCGTGCGATCGCGACGCTGATCGAGC
>JAAFGU010000075.1 GCA_010365205.1 Aromatoleum sp.
GCACCGCTGCCTGCGAGTTGATCGAACAGAGCGCATCCGCGCGCGGGATCTCCGCTGTCCCACCAAGCATTGGCAAGATCGATCAGCTTTTCCCGGGTGCGCGGATGCTCCGCGCCGTGGCGCTCGACGGAAAGGGCGACGACGCGCTCGAGCACTGTGCGCGCTTCGGCGGCCCTGCCCTCGAGCAGGTACCATGACGCCAGATTGTCGGCAGCCAGGAGCGCTCGCGGCGAGTCCGCGCCGAGGCGGGTGCGCAGCGCGGCCTCGACCCGGACCTGCCACTCGAGCGCCTCGCCCACGCGGCCCGATGATTTCAGCACGTATGCGAGGAATTCGATCGTGTTCAGCGTTTCCAGATTCGTTTCGCCGAGCTCGGCCACGTACCATGTGTACGCGCGTTGGGCGGCGGCCAGCGCCTCCGGCAACTCGCCGCTTTCGACATCGGCGAGGGCGAGCGTACGCAGCAGACGCACGCTGTTCCAGTGATCGGCGCCCAGATCGGTGACGGCAGCGCCATAACGGTCGCGCAGGATCTGCGCGGCGTACGCCGGTTGGCCGAGGTCGATCGCGATGCTGGCAAGGGTCTCGACGCCCTGCAGCGTTACCGGGTGGGTTTTGCCAAGAACGGCCGTCGTCCGCGTGACCAGAGTTCCGAGCGCCGCAAACGCAGGTTCGGCGGCATTCGCTTCCGAACGCAAGCCGAGAAGCCGGATCTGGTTGGCCAGCACTTCCGGCGCATCCGCAGCGAAGCTCGCCCCGAGCGCGATATCGAGCGATTCGCGTTCGACGATCGCCGGCTGCAGGTCGCCGCGCCACGACATCAGCCGAGCTCCGGCATCTCTGGCACGGAGCACCGCGGGATGCGAACTCGGAAGTGCGCTCTCGAGATAGCCCCGTGCCCTGGCAACCAACGGCGACGCGCGCTCGAATTCGCCGGTATCCAGCGCCATGAAGGCGCCTTCGAGCATTTGCAGCGCGGTGACGACGTCGAGTTCGGCTTCCGTCGCAGCGACGACCGCCGGCCAGGCGCGCTTCAAGGCTTGGCCGGGATGCCCGGCAAGATTTCGCGCGCGCGCCGCGGAGATCTCGATCCCGCGGCGATAGGAGGCGCGCACGCGTCCGTAGTCGCCGAAAGGCGCAGGCGCGGCAACATCGAAGCGGACGACGACCGCCGCAAGGTCGCAGCCGTCGGACCATCGCCCCGTCAATCGGGCCGCGCGGTCGCCGTCGATCCAGGTCAGCGTTCCGCCGGATTCGGTCGTCCAGCGACGCCCGTCGCCTTCCGCCGTGTCCGGCCGAACTCGCGTCACCGCACGTCCGGCAATGTCGGCATACATTTCTTCGCCACCGGCATCGGTCGCCGCGGGTGCAAGCAGCCGGATCCGATCCACCGACGGATCCCGTCCCGCGCAGGTGCCCAACAGTTGGCCCGACACGATCGCGCCCTGCCGCGCCCAATGGCCGCCGCCTGGCTCCGCCGCGGTGGCCGCGCGAGACGCGGCAAGCAGGACCAGCGCGGCAACCACGCTACGGTTGTGTCCGATATTCATAAATGGTTATGCTACCCGCGCAGTCCAACCATCAGGGAGGGTTGTCATGGCAACCAGGAAACCGGCGGCAACAGCGTCCACGGCGGTGAAATTCTCGGTGTCTCACGGCAGCAAGGGCGGCGAACGCATCGTCACGCTCCATCTGCCCGGCCAGAAGGCCGTGATCGCCGTGAATATCGACCTCGACGAAGTCATTGTCCTGTATCCGGCGCAGAAGGGCGTGTTCACCAATCCGCAGAAGCTTCTGAAGACGGTCACCCGCGGCGCCTCGAAAAGCCCCGATGGTCGCCCGAATTGGAAGCCCAACTAGCCTCAGGACGCGCGGACAGCGTGTGAACGCGCGGCGACCGGACGTCGTTCTGCATTCGTACCGCGGCGCGATGCGCTGCGTGCTCGCGGGTGCGTTGGCGCTTGCCGCCAGCGCTCCCGGAAGCGCGCAGGAGCGAACCGCTTCCGCTCCGCCGCAGGACGTGACGTCGCTCCTGAAATCGGTCAACCGATCCGAGGGCGGCACGCTGACCGCCTCAGAGGCGGGCACGTTGACGCCCGCCGCCCTCGAGCAGTATCGCCGCCTGCGTGCGGCCCCCTACGTCGGCAAACAGATGCGCGTCGTGCACATCGACATGGCGGAAGTCGACCGCATTTTTCTCAAGGTCGGACCACCCGGTGAGCGCATTTCGCTTCGACTCTTCGCCGACACGCCCATCGTGCTGTCGCCACGCTTCCGGGAATTGCTGAACCGTCGGGAGGAATCGGCGAAGGCCGGAGGTCGCGCCTGGCTCGGCACCGCCGAGGTCCCCGGCAAGGGCGCGCCCGCCGCTTCGGCGAGCCTCTATTGGGGCGACAACTATCTGTACGGAACCTTCGAGATCCTCGGCACGCCGCTGCGCATCGTTCCGCTCGGGGACGGGTTCCACGCGATTTACGTGGTCGACGCGCGCGGACTCCCCCGCGAACATCCGGCAAAACCGCGTGTCGCGGTTAAGGCGACGTCAGCGGAACGGCCGAACGCGACGCGGATACCGCCGGTCCCGCCGCCGAAAGCAGGGCCCGGCGCGGGGAGACCGCCTGCGGGTCCGGCCCGGGCAGCGGACGGAACGCTGGTCGAATTCTCGGCAGACGATCCGCCTCCTCTGCCGGGACGGCCGGCCTCGTTGCTTCCCGCGGGCAATGTCGTCCGCGAGGCGGGGACCGGCGCCGTCGTCATCACCGTCGCCGTCGCGTTCACCGACGAAGCCGCGAAACTCGAACTGCAGCGTCTCAACAAGCCGGACTCGGAGGAGCCTTCGGTCCTGATGAACTTTGCGCAGAAGGAACTCGACCGCGTCAATCAGGCGTTCCTGCGCAGCGGCATCAAGGTCAAGCTGGTGCCGGTCAAGGCCGCGCGGGTCGGCATCAAGGAACCGTCGGCCCAGGCGCTGGCCGACCGCCACTACACCAACGGCTTTGATGATTATCAGTGGAGCCTCACGCCGGCGTCGCTGCCCAATGCCGACGGGCTCCACTGCTGGTGGGGCAAGGCGCCCGCCGCCAACGTGTTGCTGCTGTTCGGGCGCTTCGGCGACAATCCGCCTGCGGGCACACCGATTTCCGGTTACTGCGGAGTGACGGCGCGGCCGACCGGTACGGTGGTCGAAGGGCCGAATCCGGACGACAATCCGACGATCGCGTCGCTGCTCGACGAAGCGGGCCCGGGGTTTGCGCCGGGCACGTTTGGCTACTCGGTGGTCCGGATGTCCTGCACCGAGCTTCTTTCGACCGTGCACGAGATCGGGCACCTGTTCGGCGCGGACCACGAGCGGCCTCGCGACGTCGGCCCGCCGATTCGCTACAAGGCGCCCGGCAAGAACGGCCAATCTGTGACGACATCCTTCGGTTTCGGGACGCAGATTCAATCCGCGCCGAATACCGCGTTGACGGTCATGGCGATGGGCACCGGCGACGCTGGGCGCGAACACCGCCAGCCGGTCTATTCGACGGCGACGACGCCGCCGCCTCCGATGCTGTTGCCGCCTCCGGCCCCCGGCGCGCAGCCGCTGAAGTGGGGAACGCGCACCGCCGACAACGCGCGCTTGATCAACATGATGGCACCCTATTTCTCCCGTCATGTGCCGCCCTCCTGCAATCCGGTTCCCTGATCGCCTCGCCGCGCGGCGCTGAGGTTTCGCGCGGCAACTGGACCATGCCCGACATTTCGCTCAACGGCAGGCCGCGCGGCCTTTCGCCCGGCGCTTCGACGGTCATGGACCTCGTGCGCGAACTCCAGCTCGAAGGCAAGCGGATCGCCGTCGAGCGAAACGGCGAGATCGTTCCCCGGAGCCGCTACAAGGAGACGCAACTCGTCGACGGCGACAAGCTGGAAATCGTGGGTGCCGTCGGCGGCGGCTGATCCGCCAACGGCGTAAAATCGCGCCCATGAACGCTCCGCACATGCCCGCTCCCGCAATCGCCGATCCGCTGATCATCGCGGGCCGCGCATTCCGCTCACGCCTGCTCGTCGGCACCGGCAAGTACCGGGATTTCGTAGAGACGCGCGATGCGATCGTCGCGTCCGGGGCCGAGATCGTCACCGTCGCCATCCGCCGCACGAACATCGGCCAGGACCCGAACGCGCCGTCGCTGCTGGACGCGGTGCCGCCGTCCGAATTCACGTATCTGCCGAACACCGCCGGCTGCTACTCCGCCGACGACGCGGTGCGCACGCTGCGGCTTGCGCGCGAATTGCTGGACGGACATGCGCTGGTGAAGCTCGAGGTGTTGGGCGACCCGCACACGCTGTTCCCCAACGTCAGGGAAACGCTCAAAGCCGCGGAGACGCTGGTCAAGGACGACTTCCAGGTGATGGTCTACACGTCCGACGATCCGATCATCGCGCGCGAACTGGAGGCGATCGGCTGCGTCGCGATCATGCCGCTCGCCTCGCTGATCGGGTCCGGCATGGGCATTCTCAATCCGTGGAACCTGAAGCTGATCATCGAAGCGGCGAAGGTGCCGGTGTTAGTCGATGCCGGCGTGGGCACCGCGTCGGACGCGGCGATCGCGATGGAGCTGGGCTGCGCCGGCGTGCTGATGAACACGGCGATCGCGCTGGCTCAGGATCCGGTGCGGATGGCGCGGGCGATGAAGCTCGCCGTCGTCGCCGGGCGCGAGGCCTTTCTCGCCGGAAGAATGCCGCGCAAGCTCTACGCGGCGAGTCCGAGCTCGCCGAGCTCCGGTCTCATCGGCTGATGCCCGCGCGTTCGCCACACCGCGCCGTGCTGGCGGCGGGGTTTGCGCTGGGCACGCTGCTCGTGGCGTCGGCGCTCCACGCCGCACCGATGACGCCGCAGGAAATCGTGACGGTTTGCGCCGAAGCCGAAGATCCGGCGCACTGCGGGCGCCTGGTAGAAACGGTGCAGTTGAAGCGCCTGCCCTCGCTCGCCAGCCGCGAGGGGACGGCGCTGAAGGTTGGGTTGTTCCCCGAAGGCGCGGCGACCTTCAACGACACCGATGCGCTCAACGGCGGCCGCACCTACAGCCTGTGGGATTTCCTGAGCGAGATCAACGCGGCGCTGCTCTACACAACCGACGGCGACAGCATCGGCTTTCTGCTGCTGCAGCGGACCAACGGTCGCAGCCTAGAGCTGCCGTCGGAACCGACGGTGTCGCCCGACCGGCAGCGCCTCGTCACCGCCGATTTCTGCGCGACGCGCTGCGCGAACGAACTCGCCGTCTGGCGGGTCGCCCGCGATGGCGTGCGCAAGGAATACGTATGGTCGCCGAAAGCGGCGTGGGCCAATGCGACGGCGACGTGGAAGGCGTCGGACACGGTCGCCGTCGAGTACACAACTGCCGATGGCGCGAAACCGGCGACGCTCGAGCGGCGCCTGTCCGATAACGGCTGGCAGCGGCCGAATGCTAAATGAGGCGGCGTGACGCGGCGGGCGTCGTGCCGATGAGCGTTACGCCGGCCGCCCCCGAGGTCGATGCCGCCGAGAATCTGCGGCACCGGCGTCCGGTGCGCAGCTTCGTGCTGCGGCAGGGCCGGATGTCGCCGGCGCAGCAACGCGCGCTCGATACGCTGCTGCCACGCTACGGCCTGCCGTTCCAGGCGACGCCGCCCGATTACGACCGCGCTTTCGGCCGTACCGCGCCGCGCGTGCTCGAGATCGGCTGCGGAATGGGCGAGACGACGGCCGCGATCGCGCGGGCGCAGCCCGAGCGCGATTTCATCGGGATCGAAGTCCACTCTCCCGGCGTCGGCAGTCTGCTGAAGCGGATCGACGAGCTCGGTCTTTCCAATCTTCGGATCGTCCAGCACGACGCGGTCGACGTCGTCGCCGCGATGATCCCGCTCGATTCGCTCGCCGGAATCCACGTGTTCTTCCCGGACCCGTGGCCGAAAAAACGCCACCACAAGCGGCGTCTGCTGACGAGCGTCTTCGCACACGAGCTTGCGCTGAGGCTCGCGCCGGGCGGGTATCTGCATGTGGCGACCGATTGGGAAGAATACGCGCAGGAGATTCTCGCCGCGCTCGCCGCCGAACCGCTGCTCACGAATACGGTGGAAGAATATGCGCCGCGTTCCGGCTATCGTCCGCTCACCAAGTTCGAGGCGCGAGGATTGAAGCTCGGGCACGGCGTATGGGACGTGATCTTCCGCCGGCGCTGAGCGGCGCGGATCGGGCCGAGCATGCCTGCGTAGAATCCCCGTTGAACGGGTCGCAAGCTTGCCCCTGCCCTCTTTCGCTCGGCCACCTTGACTTGTCCCGCGATCAACCGTCAATTCAGCGTTCCATCACGACCGCGCAAGCATGAACCCGGAGCAGCAACGGACCTCGACGGCGAGCGGCGATCTTCGTGTCGTCGCGGTGACGGTCGCGTACTCCGAGGAGCGCGACCCTCTCGCTGCACTCGAGCGGCTCGCCCCGTTCGTCGACCATGTGATTCTCGTCGACAACACGGCAAGCGGTCACCCGAAACTGGCGGGCCGCGGTTCCCATGAGCGATTGACGATCCTCGCGAACGCGAACAAAGGAGGTCTCGCGGGAGCCTACAACGCGGCGCTCGACCGCGTGCGCGCCGCCCACCCGAACGCGACGCACGTCCTGTTTCTGGACGACGACACCGACACCAGCGCGGTCGCGTCGTTGCTCGGATCCGCGGCCATCCGCCAATGGGCGGCACGCGACGATGTGGCGGCCACGGCGCCCGCCTATGTCGACCGCGCGACCGGGATACGTTTGGCTCCGATCCGGCTGTCGCGTTTCCGCTACCGCGTATTGTCGCGGCATCTTCAGGAGCCGACCGAGGTGGCCTTTCTGATCAACTCGATGTCGCTCTGGCGGGTCGGCGCGCTGAGGCGCATCGGACCCTACGATGAGCGGCTTGCCGTCGATCATATCGATACCGACTACTGCCTCCGCGCCGGCATCCTGGGGTACAAGCTGATGTTGATCCCTGCCCTCACGTTCGAGCATTCCATCGGCAGGCGCCGAAAGTACGAACTGTTCGGACGAACGCTGCAGTCGGGCGGACACAGCCCGGCGCGCCGGGAAATGATCGGCCGCAATACCGCCGTTCTGGCCATGCGTTACGGGCAAAGATATCCGGCGTTCGCGATGCTCTGCCTGACGCGGCTGTTCTACGAATGCCTGGGCATCGTCATAGCCGAGGATCGACGGACCCCGAAGCTTTGGTCCCTGGCGAAGGGCGCTTTCTGCGGCGCCTTGATCCGCCCATCCGCCGGCTCCGGCGACGTGACCACGGGAACTCGCGGCGACACAAACTCATGATGTGGCCGTCCGTTCGACCGATCTGGCCCGAACGGAACCGTGGATGCGGGCGACTCTTCGCTTCGGCAGGCGCGGGAGCGGGCCGAAGGCGCGAGTCACCCAACGTCGGCCAACCAATCTTTCACGGCGCCCTCCTCTGCGGAGCGAGTGCCAGCAGTTCCGTCAGAGCCACCTTCGCAACCTCGCGCGAGAAATGGCGGCGGATGTTGTCGCGACCGCCGGCGGCGAGCTTGTGCCAAAGCGTCGCATCGCGGTACACGCGGACGACGGCCTCGGCGAATGCCCCTGCATCGTCGGCAATCAGAACGTCCTCCTCCGGGTTGAGGTGCATCCCTTCCATGGCCGCCGTCGTCGCGACAACCGGCAAGCCGTAGCTCATCGCGAGATTGACCTTGCCCTTGACTCCCGCGCCGTAGCGCAATGGCGCGATCGACACGCGGGCGCCGGTGAAGAAGGGGTCCACGTCCGGCACGTACCCGGTGACGACAAAATCCGGCGCGCAGAGCGCCCTGACCGATTCCGGCACGTCGCTGCCGATGATCGTGGTCGTGACGCCGGGAAGTCGTTCCCGCAGCAGCGGGAGCACCTCTCGGGCGTACCACAGCACCGCGTCGGCGTTCGGCGCGTGCTGGAATCCGCCGATGAACAGCAGGCCTTCGCGCTCGGCGAACGGCCTTCCCGCGGTATTGGGCTCGTGGATGTTGGAGACGATCATGACGCGTGCCGCCGGGGCGAGTTCCGCGAGCAGCGCCTGCTCGACGGGCGAGACGACCAGCGTCACGTCCGCGTGCTCGACGAGCTCGAGCTCGCTGTCGCGATTCGACTGCGCGGCGGCTTGCGCCACCGCGCCGCCGACAAGTTCCGCCTGGCGCGCCTCGCGCAGGAAATGCAGATCGACGGTGTCGAACACGACCAGCGCCTGCGGCGCAAACTCGCGGACGGCGGCAAGATGCCTGGCCGCCACGTAATGGCGTGACAGCACGACGACATCGAACTCCGCCCCTCGATCGGCGAGGAAAGCTGCGATCGATTTCGGATACGGGTGAAACAGGACCTCGACCCCTGCCTGCTGCAGATCCCGCGCGTAAGGCAACCGGTACTCGAGACGGTCGGCGACGTACGTCACCTTGCAGCGAAGTTCGCCAAGGAGTTCGAGAATCCCTCGCATGCGAAGTGACCCCGAATCCTGATCTGGCGTCAGCAGCCGGGCATCGACCACGAGCACGCGCAGCCCCGTCCGGCGGTCGCGCTCCGCTCCGGGGCGGCCGCGCGGCGGGATCACCGCCAGCACTGCCTCCCACTTCTCCGCGAATTTGGCGCGATTGATGGCCTGGTAACGCTTGACGCCCGTCGCCTCGTCGGTGCCCGCGGTCCGGCCTTCGAAATGCACGACGGTGGCCAGCGGCTGATAGTAGACCTTGCGCCCCGCCGCGCGCACGGCAAACGCGAGATCGGTGTCCTCGTAGTACGCCGGCGCGTACCGCGGGTCGAAGCCGCCGAGCGAACGAAACAGAGCCGCCGTGATCGCGAGGCATGCGCCCGAGCAGTAGTCGACCTCGCGCAGATAGTTGAACTCGGGTCGATGCGGATCCTCCCCGCGACCGACGTTCCGGGCCGCGCCGTCGCGCCCCACGATGCCACCCGCCTCCTGCAGCCGCCCGTCGGGGTAGACCAGCTTGGCGCCGACCAGACCGGCGTCCGGTCGCAACGCGAACGTGACGAGTAACGCGTCGAGCCAGCCCGGCCCGACGATGGTGTCGTTGTTCAGGAAAATCAGGTAGTCGCCGCGCGCCAATTCGGCTCCGCGGTTGCAGCTGCCGACGAATCCGATGTTCGCGTCGTTGCGCTCGAAACGCACGCCGGTGACCTCACGCAATGTCTCCGCAGCGGGCTTCGGCGAAGCATCATCGACGATGATCACCTCGTAGCATCCGCGCGGCGTGTGCGCGGCGACGCTCTTGAGACAGGTGAAGGTCAGCAACGGGTTGCCGAATACCGGAATGACGATCGTCGCGCGCGGTATGCCCTCTGCCGAGGGAATCGCAAGCGGCGCGATCGCCGTCTCGGCCCGCGCGCGCGTTCCGGTCCGCATTCGGAAGCCGTGATGGCGCGCGATCTTCGCGCGGACGGCCTGGTAGAGCGCCGCGGGCCCTTCGTCGCGGAGAATGCGCCAGGCGCGTCCGGTGCGCATTGTCACCGGCGCCAGCCGCTGCCACGCCGTCTGGCGTCGCACATACTTCAGCGTGAGGCGTTGCGGAGCGCTGAGTTGCTTCGTCCCCGGCTCCGCCGCGGGCGCCCGCGACGTGACCGCGCCGAGAGCACCGAGCC
>JAAFGU010000076.1 GCA_010365205.1 Aromatoleum sp.
TCGACGCTGCTCGCCGCGCTTCGCTCTACGCTGCTGCCGCCCACCACCGGCCTGCTCGCCGGCGATCCGCCGACCTGCGCGCAGTGGCAGCGCGCCCTCGAACGGGTCTACCGGCCGCATGTCCTGCTGCTCAATGGGGCGGGCACCGCATTGCCGCCTTCGCTTGCCAAGGGGGCGGTGCCGGCGGCCGGCGCCGCGGCCTGGGTTTGCCGCGGCGAGGAGTGCCTGCCGGCGGTCCACACGCTTGCCGATGTCGAGCGCTTGCTGGACGGTTGATGCCGCGGGGACGGGATTTTCCGCGTGCACGATTCGGTTGGAGCGGGCGCGGGCCGGGTAGCGGGGCGCGTCCGCTTCGGGTACCATCTCCGCCGGTCGCACATACCCTACTGGAGAATCGATGAAATACGTTTTCGTCATGCTCGCCGCCGCGGGCGCATTCGTCGCCGGAGCCGCTCAGGCCGATGCGGGTGAGGATCTGCTGAAGAAGAACGGCTGTACCGCCTGCCATGCGATCGACAAGAAGATCGTCGGTCCGGGCTACAACGATGTCGCCGCCAAGTACAAAGGCGACGCCGGCGCCGCCGCGAAACTCGCGGCCAAGGTGAAGGCCGGCGGTTCGGGCGTGTGGGGCGCGATCCCGATGCCGCCCAATCCGGCGGTGAGCGACGCCGACCTCAAGGCGATGATTACGTACATACTCGCGCTGAAGAAGTAAGCGCACGCTTGCTTGTGGCATTCGGGCCGGCCGGGATTCCCCTGCCCGGCCCGCTTCTTTTGGACGACGGCGGAGCGCGTCATTCCGCACGAGGGTCCGCATTTTGCCCCGAGCGCGCGCGGTGGGCAACGCGGGCGGTCCCCGAAGTTTTTGACACGGCGGCGCCGAACGCTTAACCTTCGCGCGTCCGTGCAGGAGAGAGCCGCGTGCGCCGCGAGGTCCACGCCGCCGCCGAAGGCGCAACTCCCGCAACCGCTCAGGCAACAGGGACTGCGCGGACGCAAGTCGCATCTGGAGAGCGGCCGCGCAACCGGTGTTGCGGCGGCCCACCGAAGGGGCACTGGCGCAGCGTCACCGGCGCCGTAATCTCTCAGGTAAAAGGACAGACGGGGTTCCGCGGATCGACCGCGGCGCCCCTTTTTCTTTTTCGTCGGGGAGATGCGCGTGCTCAAACAGACACCGTTGAATGCGATCCATCGGGCCGCAGGCGCGCGGATGGTGGACTTCGGCGGCTGGGACATGCCGGTCAACTACGGCTCCCAGATCGGGGAGCACCACGCGGTGCGCGGCGATGCCGGGATGTTCGACGTCTCGCACATGCGCGTCGTCGACCTCAGGGGTGCCGGCGCGCGCGACTTCTTGCGCTACGCGCTGGCGAACAACGTCGACAAGCTGAAGGATCCCGGCCGGGCGCTCTACTCGTGTCTGCTGACGCCGGACGGGACAGTAATCGACGATCTGATCGTCTATTTCCTGGGCGAGGATTTCTTCCGCATCGTCGTCAACGCAGGCACCGCCGACAAGGACATCGCGCGGTTCCGGCACCTTATTGCCGAACGGGCGCGGGGACTCGAGCTGACGCCGCGCCTGGATCTCGCGATGATCGCCGTTCAGGGTCCGAAGGCCCGCGCGAAGCTCTGGCAGGCGCTGCCCGGGAGCGAAGCCGTCTCCGCGACACTGAAACCGTTCACGGCGGCCGTCCTGAAATCGGCGTGGGGCGAGGTTTTCGTCGCGCGCACGGGATACACCGGCGAGGACGGGTTCGAGATTGTGCTACCCGCGCCGCATGCCGGCGACCTGTGGCAGGCGCTGGTCGCCGCTGGCGTGCATCCCGCCGGTCTCGGCGCGCGCGACACGCTGCGGCTCGAGGCTGGAATGAATCTCTACGGCCAGGACATGGACGAGACCGTGTCGCCACTCGAGTCGGGCCTCGCATGGACCGTTGATCTGGCGAGTCCGCGCGACTTCGCCGGCAAGGCGGCGCTGCTCGCGCATCCGCCGCAACGCCAGCTGACGGGGCTCGTGCTGATCGACAGGGGCGGCGTCCTGCGCGCGCACCAGATCGTGCGCACCGCGCACGGCGACGGCGAAATCACCAGCGGCACGTTCAGCCCGACGCTCAACCAATCGATCGCGCTCGCGCGGCTCCCGGTGACGGTGCAACCGGGCGACTCGGTGAAGGTCGTCGTCCGCGACAAGGAACTCGCCGCGCGCGTCGTGAAACCGCCGTTTGCGCGCAACGGCAAAGCACTCGTCGCCGCCTGATGCGAGACGCCACGCCATTGCGGGCCGAGCGGAAACCGGCGGCGAGCCATCGCTTTTTCGTCCAGGCATTTCCTCAACTCCAGGAGCCGACATGAACATTCCCGCCAATCTCCGGTACACCGTCTCGCACGAGTGGCTGCGCACCGATGCCGACGGTACCGTCACCGTCGGTATCACCGATCACGCGCAGGAGGCGCTGGGCGACCTCGTCTATGTCGAGTTGCCGCAGATCGGCCGCAAGGTCGCCGCCGAGGCGGCCTGCGCCGTTGTCGAGTCGGTGAAGGCGGCGTCCGACATCTATGCGCCGGTCGCGGGCGAGATCGTCGCCGTCAATACCGAGCTCGTCGCTGCGCCCGAACGGGTGAACCAGGACGCCTATGCGGCGTGGCTGTTCAAGCTGAAACCCGCGGATCCCGGAGCCGCCGCCAAGCTGCTCGACGCAAAGGCCTACGAAGCGACGATCGGCGACGCGTAATCGACGCGGTTCCCGTTCCCGCGCCCGAAAGCAAAGACGATGAAGATCAACGACATTCGCCCCCCTTCCCCCGACCACACGCCTTCGCTCGACGCGCTCGAGCAGCACGACGCATTCATCGCGCGCCACATCGGCACGACGCCGGACGACCAGGCGGCGATGCTGGACACACTCGGCTTCGGGTCACGCGCCGCGCTGATGGACGCGATCGTCCCCGCCGCGATCCGCAGCGCGAAGCCCCTCGCGCTGCCGGGGCCATTGAGCGAGACGGCGGCGCTGTCCCGGCTGAAGGCGATCGCCGCGCGCAACAAGGTGATGAAGTCGTACATCGGCCAAGGCTATTACGGAACGCACACGCCGGGCGTCATTCTGCGCAACATCTTCGAGAACCCCGCCTGGTACACCGCTTACACGCCCTATCAGCCCGAGATCTCACAGGGGCGGCTCGAAGCGTTGATCAATTTCCAGACGCTGGTTTGCGACGTGACCGGTATGGCGATCGCCAACGCGTCGATGCTCGACGAGGCGACCGCCGCCGCCGAAGCGATGACGCTTTGCCTGCGGATGGGCAGGAACAAGAGCGTGCGCTTTTTCGTCGCCGCCGACGTGTTTCCGCAGACGCTCGACGTGATCCGAACCCGTGCGCGGCCGCTCGGCATCGACGTTGCCGTCGGGCCGGCCGCCGACGCGGCGAAGGCCGGCGCGTTCGCCGTGCTGCTGCAATACCCGGGCGCCAACGGTGACGTCCGCGACTATGCCGCGCTGGTCGACGCCATTCACCTCGCGGGTGGACTCGCGATTGTCGCCGCCGACGTTCTCGCGTTGACCCTGCTCACGCCGCCCGGCGAATGGGGCGCCGACGTGGTCGTCGGCTCGACCCAGCGCTTCGGCGTGCCGATGGGATACGGTGGCCCGCACGCCGGGTATCTGGCGACTCGCGACGATTTCAAGCGCTCGATGCCGGGCCGGCTCGTCGGCGTCACTGTCGACGCCGATGGCGGACCGGCGTTCCGGCTCGCGTTGCAAACGCGCGAACAGCACATCCGGCGCGAGAAGGCGACGTCGAACATCTGCACGGCGCAGGTACTGCTGGCCGTGATGGCGGGCATGTACGCGGTCTACCACGGCCCCGAAGGCCTGAAGACGATCGCACGCCGCGTGCACCGACTCACCGCGATCCTGAAGGCGGGTCTCGAGCGGCTCGACTTCGATGTGCCGACCGCCGCGTTCTTCGACACGATCACCGTGGCAACCGGTGCGCGCACGCGCGAGATCGTCGAGCGCGGCGTCGCCTACGGAGTCAATTTCCGCAAGGTCGACGAGCGGACGCTGGGATTGTCGCTCGATGAAACGACGACCCGCACCGACGTCGAGCGCATCTGGCAGATCTTCTGCGCCGACGACGTGCCGTTCACCGTCGCGCATCTCGACGCCGCGGCGCCCGGCGCGCTGCCGCCCTCGCTGGCGCGTTCGACCGCGTTTCTCACCCATCCGACGTTCAACCGCTACCACTCCGAAACCGAAATGCTGCGCTACCTGCGCCGGCTCGCGGACCGCGACATCGCGCTCGACCGCTCGATGATCCCGTTGGGTTCCTGCACGATGAAGCTCAATGCGACGTCGGAAATGATTCCCGTCAGCTGGCGCGAATTCAGCCATCTGCACCCGTTCGCGCCGGCCGATCAGGCCGAAGGCTACCGCGAACTGATTGCCGATCTCGAGCGGATGCTGTGCGCGGCGACCGGTTACGCGGCGGTGTCGCTGCAACCCAACGCCGGCTCGCAGGGAGAGTACGCCGGGCTGCTGGCGATCCACGCCTATCACGCGAGCCGCGGCGAGGCGCACCGCGACGTGTGCCTGATTCCGGCGTCCGCCCACGGGACCAATCCCGCGTCGGCGCAAATGGCCGGAATGCGCGTCGTCGTCGTCGCGTGCGACGAGCACGGCAATGTGGATCTTGCCGATCTCGAGGCGAAGGCGCGCAAACACAGTGCCGATCTCGCCGCGATCATGGTGACTTACCCGTCCACGCACGGCGTATTCGAGTCGGGCATCCGTAAGATTTGCGAGCTCGTCCACGCGCACGGCGGTCAAGTGTACGTCGACGGCGCCAACCTCAACGCGCTGGTCGGCCTCGCGGCCCCGGGCGAATTCGGCGCCGACGTCTCGCACCTGAACCTGCACAAGACGTTCTGCATTCCGCACGGCGGCGGCGGACCGGGCGTGGGCCCGATCGGCGTCGGCGCGCATCTTGCGCGATTTCTTCCGGGGCATCGGTATCTGGCGCGCGCGGACATCCCAAATGAGGCCGCGAACGACGCCGCGCGCTCCGATGCGGTCGGCCCGGTTTGCGCCGCGCCGTACGGCAGCGCGTCGATCCTGCCGATCTCGTGGATGTACATCGCGATGATGGGAGGCGAGGGGCTGACCGCGGCCACCGAGAGCGCGATCCTGGCCGCAAACTACATCGCGAAACGGCTGTCCGCACATTATCCGGTGCTGTACTCGGGACCGGGCGGGCTCGTCGCGCACGAATGCATACTCGATCTGCGTCCGCTTAAGGACGTCGCCGACATTGCCGTCGACGACGTCGCGAAGCGTTTGATGGACTACGGCTTCCACGCGCCGACGATGAGCTTTCCGGTCCCCGGTACGCTGATGATCGAGCCGACGGAAAGCGAACCGAAGGCCGAGCTCGACCGCTTCATCGAAGCGATGATCGCGATCCGCGGCGAGATCCGGGCGATCGAGGAAGGCCGCGCCGATCGTGCCGACAATCCGCTGAAACATGCGCCGCACACGGCTGCGGCGGTCACCGCTGACGATTGGAATCATGCCTATCGCCGCGACGCGGCGGCGTATCCGGTCGCCTCGCTGCGTGCGGCGAAATACTGGCCGCCGGTCGCGCGGGTGGACAACGTCTACGGCGACCGCAACCTCTTCTGCAGTTGCATTCCGCTCGCGGAGTACGCAGGGACCGCCGCAACGGCCGCGGCCGACTGATGCGCATCGTCGTCCTGGGCGCCGGTGTCATCGGGGTCACCGCCGCGTGGTATCTCGCCGAGGACGGACACGAAGTCAGCGTCGTCGACCGCCAACCAGGACCGGCGCTCGAAACCTCATTCGCCAATGGCGGTCAGATTTCCGCGTCATACGCGGAGCCGTGGGCGACGCCGGACGCGCCGCTCAAGATCCTGCAGTGGCTGCACAGGGACGACGCGCCAATGCTGTTCCGGCTGCGGGCCGACCCGCGGCAATGGCACTGGGGCCTGCAGTTCCTGCTGGAGTGCCTGCCGTCGCGGACCCGGCATAACACGATCCAATGCCTCAATCTCGCGTTGTATTCGCGTGATTGCCTGAAGACGCTGCGTGCGGCAACCGGACTGCAGTACGACCACCTGGAGCGGGGCATCCTGCAGTTTTACACCGACGCAAAGGAGTTCGCGCAGGGCGTGAAGGCTGCCGACTTGATGCGGCAGTTCGGCTGCGATCGCTCAGTCAAGACCGTCGACGAGTGCGTCGCGATCGAGCCCGCGCTCGCACAATGCCGGGCGCGGCTCGCCGGTGGCATCTTCACCGCGACCGACGAATCGGGCGACGCGCAGAAGTTCACTCACGAACTCGCGCAGCGCGCGGCGGCGCGCGGCGTGACGTTCCGCTGGTCGACGGTGATCGACGTGATCGCCGCCGAGGGCGACGCCGTCAGCGGGATTGGCTGCATCACCGAAGGGGATCGGAAGGAACTCGTCACCGCCGACGCCTACGTCGTGGCGCTCGGCAGCTACAGCCCGCTGCTGCTGCGTCCGCTGCACGTTCCCTGTCTCGTGTACCCCGCCAAAGGCTACTCCGCGACGATCGCCGTCGGAGCCCATCGCGGCGCCCCGACCGTGTCGCTGACGGACCTCGCGTGGAAGATCGTGATGACGCGGCTGGGCGACCGGTTGCGGGTCGCCGGCACCGCCGAACTCGCCGGCTATGGCACCGATCTCAATCCGGTGCGCTGCCAGGCGTTGGTGCGCCGCACGTTCGACCTGTTTCCGGACGCCGGTGACCGGGATGGCATCAAGTTCTGGACCGGGCTGCGGCCGGCGACCCCGTCGAACGTGCCCCTGATCGGAGCCACGCGCTACCGCAACCTGTTCCTCGACACCGGGCACGGCACGCTCGGCTGGACCATGGCCTGCGGATCGGGTCGGGGGCTGGCCGACATCGTGGCGAGGCGCAAGCCGGACGTGGATTTCGCCTTTACGAACGGTTGACCGGCGGCCCCGCGGCCCCCACTCGCCGCCGAGGCCGGCACCGTCCGCTCCACGCTCCGGCGCAGCCGTCGTCCATGGACGCGGGCGCGCACTTACATCGGGTAACCGTAACCCGGACCGCCGGGTGTCGGGGCCGGCGCCGGTGAACACATGATCACGATATCGGGACCGTAACCCTCGGCGATGTAGCCCTTGGCCACCATCGAGTCGCGGATCGCTCGGTCGGTCGTGTAGCGATGGTTCGGATCCGCGCGGTTGTTGAACACGCGATACACGGGGATCGTCCCGGCGGGGCAGGCGCCCGTTATCTCGTCGAGCAAGACGATGTAGAACACGTTCGGCGATTCGAGGATCAATGTCGGGAACTTGACCAGGGTTTCCGCACACAGGGACGCGGAGAAGAAATGCGAATCGCCCGGGGGCGGAATATAGATCCGGCATACCGGATTGGCGCCGGCGGTCGCGACCGCGTAGACGCTGAATTTCTGACCGGTGCGCGCCCATCCCGGGAAATGCCCGCTGTCGAGCGCCTCGATGTCGGGCTGCAGCGAGCTGATGAAGTAGTGGTCGGTCGCCGCGCGGTAGAACTCGATCGCAGTGACGGGCAACGGCGGCACACCGGCGCTCGACCCCGCGAAATTGACCGGCGCGCTCGGGACGACGGTGCCGGTCCTCGAGATCGCGCTCACGCCGTCGGTCGGCAGCGTCACGTACGTCAGCTGGTCGACGCCGGCGTAGTTCAACGTGCCGTTGTCGGTCGCGAGGAACCCGTTGTCGAGAAACACGTAATCGGGGGTGACGAGACCGAGGGCCGCAAACCCCGGTGTCGCGATCAGGAATTTGCGTCCGGCCGTCGCGCTGCTCGGGAGGTTGCCGGGAAACGTGAAGGTCTTGGTGACGCCGGCGTGCGTGCTCGTGAACGTGTGCCCGCCCAAGAACTGCTCGCCGGAGAAGCCGGCGAACTCGCGCAGCACGACGTATTGAACCGATCCGTCGGCATTGGAGAAAATCTCTTCAATCTGAAAAGTGTGAAAATTCGCCGTCGACAACGGTGAAAACATCGCCGCCGCAGCGACCAGAAGCAATCGCAGCTTGTTTCGCATGGCATTCTCCTTGGCGACGCCGGAGCCATTGCTCCCGGCCGCCGTGTCCTATGCAAACAGCGATACGGCCGCCAATATTCCGCGATCAGCGCGTCCGCAAATAGGGCACTTCAGAGAGCATACTCGGGCCGGATGAACGTTCACGCAACCCTGCTGTGGGCGCTGCTGGCTGCCTGCGCGGTGGTCGGCCCGCGCGCCGAGGCGCGCCGCCGTAATCACCATCAGCGAACCGTGGGTCCGTCCCGGTGTTGCGCGCCAGGGGACCGAGGCCTATTTCGAAAGTGCGAGTTCGGAACCGCTGACGCTGGTCGGCGTGCGCTCGCCCGCGGCAGCGACGGGCTTGATTCGCGGGTCGGGCTCCGCCGTGCGCGTTTCCGCCTTTCCGGCGGCTGCGTATGCCACGCGGCGCGCGGGCCAGACCTTCGTCGAGACTCCCCGTCAGGGCGAATCTTCCCCTTCCAGCACCGTCGCGACGATGATCCGCCAGCGGCCATCCGCTTCGCGCGCCCACAGGTGCACATACCAGCCGTCGTCCAGTGGCCGCGTTCCCGGGGCGCCCTCGGTCAGCTTGAGCGTGCCATAAGTCCATGCGAGCCTCCCGTCGGTCGCGATGCCCGAGCCCTGGGGCAGAAACGAAGCGCGCGCGGGCGTGACTCCGGCACGGCGCAAGTGGGCGCGGACGCGCTCCCGGCCGATCAGCGGCGCGAAGCCGTTTCGGTGCAAGCGTCCGTCCGCCGCGAACCAGGCGGCGTAATCATCGGGACCGTCGCCTCCAAGCACGGCCGTGACGCCCGGGGCCTCGAGACCTGTCGGTTCCGGACCGCGGCCCGCTCCACCTGCGCCGTTTGGTGCGAGCGCCGGAGCGGGGGCGAGTGCTGCGGTGCCGACCGCCGCTGGCGTCGTGACACCGACATCGATGGCAACGTGCCACTTGCCGCTCGCCTCGCGGCGCCAGATCGAAAAATAGACGCCGTGCTGCGGGGGCCGGCCCGCGCGCAGATCGGAAAACAGAAATGGCCCCGTGGTGAATCCCATATCGCCCGATGCCGCGACTGCCCCGACCGCGGGGGACCACTCGAGCCGAACGGCATGCGGGTCGGTCGGCGCAGGCCGGGCGGTCAATGCCTGCCTCGCGTTGACGGGGCCGGGCGAAAACATGAGCCCGTCGTCGGCGAAATTGGCGAGGAATGCGGCACGCATGCCGTCCGCGACCGACATCGCGGCGAACGCGCGCTCGGCGGCAATCAGCGATCCGAGCGCCGGCGATTCGCTCGCCGGCGGTGCCAGAGCGGCGCATGCGGCGAGGGCCGACACGAACGCAACAAGCGACGAACGCCGCCCGAAGGAAACGATATGCCTGAGGATCATGAGTAACCTTCTCCGTGATTTCCGTACGGGCCGACCCCCAGTCGCCGCTATAATTCTCCTCTTTTGCCGGTGCCTCGACATGCATTTTCCCCGATTCATCGCAGCGCTCTCGCTGGCGCTCGTTGCCACGGCATTCGCGCAGGCCGCGCCTGCGCCC
>JAAFGU010000077.1 GCA_010365205.1 Aromatoleum sp.
GGCCGCTTGCCGACGGTGACGTCGACATCGACGGATCGCTTGCCGCGGACGAGCCTCACCTTCGTCGACGTCCCGGGCGGCAGCTCGGCGATGCGCGCGAGCAGCGCCGGCGTGTCGCGCGTGGGCTTGCCGTCGATCTGGACGACGATGTCGCGCACCTGAATGCCGGCGCGAGCGGCGGGCCCGTCGCGGACGAGGCTGCGGATCACGACGCCGTCGATGTTCTCCAGCGCCAGCGCCTTCGCCACCTCGGCCGTCACCTCCTGCGGCTCGATGCCGAACCAGCCGCGGGTGACGACACCGTCCTTGATGATCTGCTCCAGCACCGACCGCGCGAGCGAAACGGGAATCGCGAAGCCGATGCCGAGCGAACCGCCGGACTGCGAGAAGATCGTGCTGTTGATGCCGATCAGGTTGCCGGCGGTATCGACCAGCGCGCCGCCGGAGTTGCCGGGATTGATCGCGGCATCGGTCTGGATGAAATCCTCGAAGCGGTTGATGCCGAGGTGGTTGCGGCCCATCGCGCTGACGATGCCGAGCGTAACCGTGTTGCCGAAGCCGAACGGATTGCCGATCGCGAGCACGATGTCCCCGACCTGCACGCGCTCGAGCGCGCCGAGCGTGATCGCCGGCAGATTCTCGCCGTCGGCCTTCAGCACCGCGAGGTCCGACTCAGAATCGACGCCGCGAATGACCGCCCTCAGACGCCGGCCGTCGTTCAGCACGAGCTGAATGTCGTCGGCGCCGTCGACGACGTGAAAGTTCGTGAGGACGTAGCCTTCCTTCGACACGATCACGCCGGAACCGAGGCTCGTCTCCCGCTGTTTCGGCAGCCGCTCGGCGAGATCGGGGAAGTAGCGGCGCAGCAGCGCGTCGTCCATCACGGGATTCCGCTGCCGCATCTCCTTGCTGGTGTAGACGTTCACCACCGACGGCATCGCCTTCTTGGCCGCATCGGCGTAGGACGCGACCTTTTCCGCGGTGACCGGCGTCGCTGTCTCCTGCGTCAGCACGACGTTCGCGACCTTGCCGCCGAACCGTGGCAAGAGATCCGGCCGCAGGGTCGCGACGACGAACAGCGCGGCCAGGCACACGGTGCAGGCCTGCGCGAAGATGAGCCAGAATTTGCGCAACACGGAAGACTTTCGACGGTAGACCGGCCCGATTATAGCCACTTGTCGGGAGGCGAAAGCGCCGCGCGCCGTACGCAATCAGGTCGTGCCATGGCGCCGGACCGGCACCGCGCCGTCCCCCTTCAAGCGGCTGATTCGGCAAGGGTTTCAGCGGTGTTTTGGCTGCGAGGCTTCCGCGGGACGAGCACAATCCCGTATAATCAACAGTTTTGCGACACCTCGCGCCGGCGGCCTTCCCGCCATTCTGCATTCTGGCGCACACGAAGCACGCTCGGGGATTTAGGGGACGGGTCGACATGGCCGAAGGTACTGTGAACCAGGGCAAGCGTCGCTTCCTGATCGGCGCCACCAGCGTGGTCGGAGGCATCGGCGCCGCCGGCGCCGCAACACCGTTCGTGATGTCGTTGTTTCCGAGCGAGCGCGCCAAGGCGGCCGGCGCTCCGGTCGAAGTGGACGTCGGCAAGATCGAACCCGGACAGAAGATCGACATCGAGTGGCGCGGCAAGGTCGTGTGGCTGATCAATCGCACGCAGCCGATGCTCGACTCGCTGCCCAAACTCGACGCCCGGCTGGCCGACCCGACGTCGGACATGCCGCAGCAACCCTCCTACTGCAAGAACGAGCACCGCTCCATCAAGGACGCGATGTTCGTGGCCGTCGGCATCTGCACCCACCTCGGCTGCTCGCCCACGTACCGCCCGGAAGTCGCGCCGTTCGACCTTGGCGGCGACTGGCTCGGCGGCTTCTTTTGCCCATGCCACCAGTCGAAATTCGACCTTGCCGGGCGCGTCTACAAGGGGGCCCCCGCGCCGACGAACCTCGTCATTCCGCCGCACAAGTACGTGACGGACACCAGGATCATCATCGGCGAGGACGCCAGGAAGGCGTAAGAGGACACCGGGCATGGAAAAGCTTCTGAACTGGATCGACGCGCGATTCCCGCTGACTGCCCTGTGGGAGTCGCAGTGGGGCAAGTACATCGCGCCCAAGAACTTCAACGTCTGGTACTACTTCGGCTCGCTCGCGGCATTCGCGCTGGTGCTGCAGATCGTCACCGGCATCTTCCTGACGATGAGCTACAAGCCCGACGCGGCGAAGGCGTTCGAGTCGGTCGAGTACATCATGCGCGACGTGTCGTGGGGCTGGCTCGTTCGCTACATGCACTCGACCGGCGCGTCGATGTTCTTCATCGTCGTCTACCTGCACATGTTCCGCGGCCTGATGTACGGCAGCTTCCGCAAGCCGCGCGAGCTGACGTGGATCTTCGGCTGCCTGATCTATCTGTGCCTGATGGCCGAAGCGTTCTTCGGTTACCTCCTCCCGTGGGGCCAGATGTCCTACTGGGGCGCGCAGGTGATCGTCAACCTGTTCTCGGCGGTGCCGGTCATCGGCGAGGACCTGGGCATCTGGATCCGCGGCGACTACACCATCTCCGACATCACGCTGAACCGCTTCTTCGCGTTCCACGTGATCGCGGTGCCGCTGGTGCTGCTGGGCCTCGTCATGGCGCACCTGATGGCGCTGCACGAGACCGGGTCGAACAACCCCGACGGCATTGAGATCAAGAAGCAGCCCAAGGATCCGGCGACCGGCCTGCCGCTCGATGGCATCTACTCGCATCCGTACTACACGGTGAAGGACATCGTCGGCGTCGTGGGCTTCCTGGTGATCTTCTCTATCATCGTTTTCTTCGTGCCGGACATGGGCGGCTACTTCCTCGAAGCCAACAACTTCATACCGGCCGATCCGCTGAAGACGCCCGTGCACATCGCGCCGGTGTGGTACTTCACGCCGTACTACGCGATGCTGCGCGCGGTGCCGTCGTTGCTGGGCAGCCAGTTCTGGGGCGTGATCGTGATGGGCGTGGCGGTGATGATTTTCTTCGCGATGCCGTGGCTCGACCGGGGCGCCGTCAAGTCGATCCGCTACCGCGGTGGGCTGTACAAGACGTGGCTTGCGATTTTCGTCATTTCGTTTCTGATCCTCGGCTACCTGGGCGTGGTGCCGGTCACCATCTGGGGCCAGTTCGCCGAGGGCCTGCCGATACTCGGCGGGGCCGACAAGGCGACCGTCACCGCGCGCGTACTCACGGTGCTGTATTTCCTCTTCTTCCTGTTGATGCCGTGGTTCACGGCGCGGGACAGGACCAAGCCGGTACCGGATCGGGTGACCGGATGATGAACCTGCGCAAGTTCAAGACTGTCGTCGCCGCGCTGACCGCGTTTGCGCTGGGCATCGCGGTCGGCCCTGCCGCCGCCGCGGGCGACGAAGACGTGCGGATGGAGCCCGCGCCGGTCAGCCGGCTCGACGTCGAATCCCTGCAGCGCGGCGCGAGGACGTTCGTCAACTATTGCCTCAACTGCCATGCGGCGAAATACATGCGCTACAACCGCCTGACCGATATCGGCGTCGACATCCCGCAGATCCAGGACAACCTGATGTTCGCGACGACGAAGGTCGGCGACACGATGACGATCGCGATGCGTCCGGCCGACGCCAAGGCGTGGTTCGGGGCGCCGCCGCCGGATCTTTCGGTCGAGGCTCGCGTCCGCGGCGCCGACTGGCTCTACAACTACTTCCTCGGCTTCTACCGCGACGACGAATCGGCTACCGGCTGGAACAACCTCGTCTTCCACAACGTCGGCATGCCGCAGGTGCTGTGGGAGCTCTCGGGCTCGAATCGCCTGGTGACGAAGGAATTCGAAAATGTGCATGAGGCCGAGGGCGCCGCGATCGCCGCCAAGGGTCTGGCCAAGGTCGAGCATCGTGCCGGCGGCAAGGTCGCTCTGCTCACGCTCACCGGCGACGGCAAGGGTTCGCAGCCCGAAGCCGAGTACCGGAAGACCGTCGCCGACCTCGTCAATTTTCTCGATTACATGGCGGAGCCCGCAAAAAACAAACGGATCAGCCTGGGCTTGATCGTGTTGCTGTACCTCGGCGTCCTGTTCGTGTTCGCGTACTGGTTGAAGCGCGAGTACTGGAAGGACATTCATTAACCGCACCCCTATTGCAGTCGCGAAATGTGAGGTCAGAGACGATTTTCGCGCGCGGGCCGAAGCTTGCACGCCCGCAATGAAAGTCGTGTCCGACCCCATTTTCCGCGCATTTGAAAGATGTATCTGACCGCGCTTTCCTGTCGCCCCGATGCTTTTCAGGGCGAAGCCCCGTTATCGCGTGACTGCCCGCTTCGCGCGAGGAGAACAAGACCATGATGACGCTCTATTCCGGGACCACCGATCCCTTCAGCCAACGCTGCCGTATCGTGCTGCACGAAAAGGGCATGGACTTCCAGATCATCGACGTGGACCTCGACCACAAGCCCGAGGACCTCGCCGTGATGAACCCTTATAACCAGGTGCCGGTGCTGGTGGAGCGCGATCTCGTGCTGCACGAGTCCAACATCATCAACGAGTACATCGACGAGCGCTTTCCGCATCCGCAGCTGATGCCGGCCGATCCGGTGATGCGCGCCCGCGCGCGGTTGTTCCTGCACCGGTTCGAGAAGGAGTTGTTCAGCCACATCGACGCGCTCGAAGGCAACAACCAGAAGCAGCTCGAGAAGGCGCGCAACCTCGTTCGCGACAGCCTGCTGCAGATCGCGCCGGTGTTCGCCAAGCACAAGTACATGCTGGGCGAGGACTACTCGATGCTCGACGTCGCGATCACGCCGCTCTTGTGGCGGCTTGGCTATTACGGCGTCGCGATGCCGAAGCAAGCGGCGCCGCTGATGAAATACGCCGAACGCCTGTTCGCGCGGCCGGCATTTTCCGAAGCGCTGACCTCGGCCGAACGCGGCATGCGCAAGTAACGCGGATTTCCGGGCGCGGCGCATCCTGCGGCCGGAAATCGCCACGACGTCGCCGCGACGTCGGCAGCGGAGGCGATGTCGGATTCATGTGGCCGCGCACGGTCCCCTCGCACCGTCACCCTATCCGTCCGCTTGACCCGGCCCCGCGGCAGCGTAATATCTCTCCCCCATGTCCGAGCAATCCGCCAAACCCTATCTCGTCCGCGCCATCTGCGAATGGTGCGCCGACAACGGCCTCACGCCGTATCTTTCCGTCAAGGTGAACGGCGAGACGCGCGTGCCCGCGGCGTTCGTAAAAAACGGCGAGATCGTGCTGAACGTCAGCGTCAGCGCCACCCGCCGACTGACGGTCGACAATGCCGGCGTGCAGTTCTCCGCGCGCTTCAACGGCTCGTCGCAGGAAGTCTCGGTGCCGATGAACGCCGTCTCCGGCATCTTCGCCAAGGAAACGGGCTACGGCTTCGCCTTCGAAATCGCCCAGGATGCCGCGGCTTCGCTCGCCGCAGCGACCGCACCGTCGGCCGACATCGACGCGGCGCTGGAGAAGGACAAGAAGGACGCGAAGGGCGCGAAGGACGGCAGACCGAAGGCGCGGCCGTCGCATCTGCAGATCATCAAGTAGCGCCTGCGGCGACTACGAAGCGTTCCGCGCTTCGTACCCGCTCGCCCCGAATCCCCGCGCGCCGCGGGTTACAATTTCCGCAGTGCCGGCATAGCTCAGTTGGTAGAGCAGCGGTTTTGTAAACCGTTGGTCCCGGGTTCGATTCCTGGTGCCGGCACCATGAGAATATTCGCCGAGATCATCCTTCCGCTATTTTCCGCAGGACGAAACGAAGCGCTCCCGGCGAACTGGGCTAGGGCGACGTCGACGTGATCCCCGAAATTAGCAGCGTTGCGGTTTAGAGTCCGTGGTTGGAAATGGCTATCGTTGCACGGTAGTCGACGTGGTCGTGGTGTCCAGCCGCGCGGCGTAGACGGCTAGCGGGATTCCGGCCAGATCTTTCTTCGGCCGATGTTCATTGTAGTCGCGGCGCCATGCCTCGATCAGGACTCGGGCATTGGCCAGACTCGCGAACCCGACGAAGGAATGGAAGTCTGCGATGTATCAATTCGCGATCCTGTACGCTGATCGGCTCAAGCGGAGCGTGGCGTGAACCTAACCCGCCTCACACTCTGACAGGCCAGGCCAACGTCGTGAACTCCTTCCGTTCAAAGAATGACGTGTCCACGGAAGCAGGTCAACCCCAATGTGGCCGATCTCGAAGGAGCCGGAATATCACTAGAGAATAGATTGTTGCTTGCAACAACGCCATCAGCACGACAGCAATTTTGTCTACGCGATGCGTGTACCAGGAGTACTCACCCAATCCGCTCCCGATAGCTGCAAGCCCCACAATGGCAACAAAAGCGATCATCATTCCTCGAATCCATCGTCGCTCCAATGTGGCAACACTAGCCGATGCACTTAGCACAAGGATCATGCAGGTCGAGGCATCCAAAGCGATAGTCGAGGGGCCAAGCCTGTAGAAGTACCACGCGTCCCCCCAGACAAGGATTGCTGCGTACACGAAAGCGATTAGTCGGATCGCTAACATTTCCTGTCTGTGTACCTGGTTATGTCGGTCGCGCGAATTGTCTTACCGGCAGTCCTTGCATGCTGCAGACTGCGCATCCCTAAACGCGGCTCCACCCCTTGCTGCCACGGCGCCGAAGTAGAGAAATGCTATTGCATCGCAGCCTTGGACGCCACCACAGGAGGCCAGCATATCGCTTAGGAATCGCAAGTCGCACGACGCCTTACTTGCCCCACATGTGTCATAGCAGCGATCATGTTGTTGGCAAGCTTTGAAAAAGATGTAGTCGGGAACGTACCAATCCGAATCCCAATCCCCGCACCCATTTCCGTTCGGAAACCACCGCGGGCGATGTTCAAACGGCGGCTCAAAACACGCTACGCCGGGAAGGATTCCGCACCAAGGAGGTTGGTCCCAGAGCCCTTGCGGATCCTTACGTATGAGGGGCGCGTTGCGAACATACCCATAGGTGCTAGCGCCACCCTTGAGCCCAATCGGATCGCTCTGCTCGTACCTGCCGAGGGTCGGATCGTAGTCTCTGAAGTAGTTGTAGTGCGTCCCCGTTTCGGCGTCAAAGTACTGGCCGGGGAACCTCAACCCGTACTTGAACGGTCCCTGACCTGCAGGATTCTCATTGGCCGCATTGGCTCCAAAGGGATCGGTGTTGTCCCATTGCCACATCTTCACGTTATCCGCTGGCCGCGTAATCGCGCGCGGGCTCCCGAGATGGTCGGCGTGAACGTAATAAGGGTGGATCGGGATCGGATTGCCCGATCCAGTAGGCCGCAGTGTCGCGACGGGCAGGTCTTCGAGCCACACTGTTTCCTGGACTAGATTGCCCATCGCGTCGTACTCCCCCAAGAGGTGTCCCTGTTCGTCATAGACGAAAAGCGTGGTAATCCCGCTCGCCGTCTTCGCGACACGCTGGCCAAGGGCGTTGATTTGGTAGTTCGCCGTGGCAATGCCTTGGAACGAAACGAGGCGATTGGCGTTGTTATAGATGAACGTAGCCGTCGTGGCGCCATTCAGGTAGCTCGGATTGACGGCCCCGTTCAGAGTCGCCAACTGGTTGTTCGTCGCCCCATAAGTCAGACTTGTTGCTGAACCGTCAAGAATGTTGCCGAGCCGATTCCCGACAGCATCATAGGCAAACTGCTGGGTGTGCGCCGCAGGCGTCCCGGTCTGGGCCGATGTCAAGCGATTCAGCAAATCGTACTGATACGTCTGGACCGTGGCTGCATTGCCGGGCTCGGCAATCCCGGTGATGCGCGATGCCGTGTCGTAGCTCAGGTTCTTGCGCAACAAGCTGGCGCCATTGTTCAGCTCCCAGTCAATGATGCGCCCATCCAAGTCGCGGTCGCGAAAAGTGCGAAGCTGGTTGCCCCAAGTCAAAATGGCAATTGATCCGAATGGTTGGGTGGTGACCGTACCGATCAGGCTTTGGCCGTTGACCGTGATGCTCGCGATTCGGTTATTAGTGTAGCCGTAACCAATGGTTTGCCCGGAAGGCGTGCCGATTGCAGTTAGCTGCCCCGCGGGGTTATAGCTGTAGGTAACGGACTTGCTGATTGCTGCCAACTGTTGTGTCTTGCTGGCAACGCGTCCTTGGCTGTTGTACGCCCAGCTCGTCGTTGAAACCGGGTCGATCACCTGAGTCAGCCGACCCTTGCCGTTTGCGCCTGCGTCATAGGTGAACGAGAGGGTCTCGCTGGTAGTGGCGGCGCGGCTGTAAGTTACTTGACTGGCTCGATTCAGCGCGTCATACACGTAGGTAGCGATGGCGCCGCGCGCATCGGTCCTGGTGAGCAGATTCCCCGCGGAGTCATAGTTGCTGGTCGTGGTCCCCGTGTCCGGGCTCACTTGTTTGATCGGATTGTTCAGCCCGTCGTACGCATAGGACGTGCTAAGCCCGCGGGGGTCGGTGACCAAGGTCAAATTGTTGGCGCTGTCGTAGGAATATGCAGTCACGCCAGCATTGGGGTCGAGTATCTGCGTCAGGCGATTCAGCGCGTCGTACGTGCTGGCGGTCGCATGACTGAGAGGATCCGTACTGGTGAGCAGATTGCCGTTGGAGTCGTAGGTGTAAGCCGTGACTTGACCGGCCGCCCCCAGATCCTGTGCTAACCGATTCAGCGCGTCGAATTGCCGCGACCGTGCCCGCGTCAATTGATTGGCTGGGTCGTACGTTTGCTCGTGAATGCGGTTACCGGCGTTATCAAGCACGTAAACGATCCGATTGCCGGGTCCATCCTGAACCTGCGTGAGTCGGTGCGCACCGTCGTAGACGTTCGTCAGTGTCGAGCCATCCGGCGAGTGGACTCCTATGAGCTGTCCGACACCGTCATACGTATAGTCCGTCCGCTCCACGCCCAAGATTCGCGTGAGCAAGCGCCCCCGTGCATCGTGCGCCAACGTCGTTACAAGCCCATTGGAATCCCTTATGGATGTAGGTCGTCCCGCTGCGTCATAGCCAGTTATCTGCGTGGAATGACCAAGCGCATTGGTGACCGTCGCCACATTGCCGCGCTTCCCGAGATCGGCGTCGTTGTCGGCATAATAGGTCGTGGTTGTTACGTTGCCGTTGGGATCGGTTGCGGTCGCGACACGGCCGCGCGAAGCATAGGTCCAGCTCCACGTACGGGTGATGGTCGCGCCGCTGCCGTCATTCTTTGGGGCCGTAACGGTCCTTTGCAGAAGATTGCCGACCGGGTCATAGGTGTACGCCGTCGTCTTGGTACCGCCTGGCGCGGGCTCGGTGATCGTGGCCGGCAGGCGATAGGTCGAATGCCAGGTTGTTTGGATCGTGCGTTGCTGAGGGGTAGACAACCCCTCGATGCGCTGTGTCTCCAGGTCTTTCCGCCCGACGGGATCGTTGCGTTGATACGTTGTGACCCTATTATTGAAGTCGGCCTTCAATGTGGGCCATCCGGTCGTGCCGTCGTACATAGTTGTCATTGCGACTGAACCGCATGTCGAACCGTAAGCTTCCCCAAACGGTAGACAGCAATAGCTGGACTTTTCTGGCAGGATTTTACTGCGGAGGGAAGGCCCATGAAGAAATCGCGATTCAC
>JAAFGU010000078.1 GCA_010365205.1 Aromatoleum sp.
TGCGTCGCGGATTCCTGTGTCCCCCGCGTCAGGCGATGACGACCGGAATCTTGCCGATTCTCGCGCGCCACTCGGCGGGACCGGTCTTGTGGACCGACGTGCCGCCGGCGTTCACCGCCACGGTCACCGGCATGTCGCGGACGTCGAATTCGTAGATGGCCTCCATGCCGAGTTCGGCGAATGCGAGCACGCGGGAACTGCGGATCGACTTTGACAGAAGGTACGCGGCGCCGCCGACCGCGATGCAGTAGACGGCTCCGTGCCGTTTGATCGCGGCGGTCGCGGCAGCGCCGCGCTCGGATTTTCCGACCATTCCGAGGAGTCCGGTCTTGGCGAGCATCGCCTCGGTGAACTTGTCCATCCGCGACGACGTCGTCGGTCCGGCGGGACCGACCGCCTCGTCGCGCACCGGATCCACCGGACCGACGTAATAGATGAAGCGGTTGGTGAAGGATACCGGCAGCGTCTCGCCGCGCGCCATCATCTCGGTCAGCCGCTTGTGCGCGGCGTCGCGACCGGTTAAGAGCTTGCCGGTGAGCAGCAGCCGCTCGCCCGCCTTCCAGGTTGCGACGTCGGCGCGCGTCACCGTGTCGAGGTTGACGCGGCGGCTGGTCGAGAAGTCGAGCGTGAGCGTGGGCCAGTCGTCCAGCGACGGTGGGATGAGGTGCGCGGGGCCGCTGCCGTCGAGGACGAAATGCACGTGCCGTGTTGCCGCGCAATTGGGCAACAGCGCCACCGGTTTCGACGCGGCGTGGGTTGGATAGTCGTTCACCTTGACGTCGAGCACCGTCGACAGGCCGCCCAGGCCCTGCGCGCCGATGCCCAGCGCGTTGACCTTTTCGAAGAGTTCGAGCCGCAGTTCCTCGGCGCGGCTCGTCGGTCCGCGCGCCCGCAGCTCGTGAAAGTCGATCGGCTCCATCATCCCCCACTTCGCGATCAGCATCGCTTTCTCCGGCGAGCCGCCGATGCCCAGCGAGAGGATCCCGGGCGGGCACCAGTCGGCCCCCATCGTCGGGACCACCGACAGCACCCAGTCGACGATATTGTCGTTGGGCAGCAGCATCGCAAACTTCGATTTGTTTTCCGAGCCGCCGCCCTTGGCCGCGACGATCACTTCGACGGTATCGCCGCTTACCAGTTCGACATGAACGACCGCCGGCGTGTTGTCCTTCGTGTTCGTCCGCTTGCCGTCCGGGTCGGCCAGCACCGAGGCCCGCAACGGGTTGTCCGGGTCCGTATACGCGCGGCGCACGCCTTCGTCGACCATCTGCTGCAGCGTGAGTTTCGCGTCCCAGCGCGCATCCATCCCGACGCGGACGAACGCGATGGCGATGCCGGTGTCCTGGCAAACCGGCCGATGGCCCTCGGCGCTCATCCGCGAATTGATCAGTATCTGCGCCATCGCATCCTTCGCCGCCGGTGATTGCTCGTGGCGGTAGGCCTCGTGCAGCGCCCTGATGTAGTCGGCCGGATGGTAGTAGCTGATGAACTGGAAGGCGTCGGCGACGCTCTGGATGAAATCGTCCTGCCGGATCGTGGCCATGGGAGGTCCTGAGGGGTGGCGATCGGTCGTGATCCGCGCCGGGGGCGGCGGGACGCGATGGTGGATTCGCAAGAGGTTGATCCGACGCGCAAGTCTACCATCGGCCCCCCCGCACTCCCGACGTGTTCGGGCGCCGGCGGCAGGGTGCGGCGAGGGCGGGACCGCCCCCCCGGCACCACTTGCGTCACGTCTTTATGTCTTATATAAGATTCGGATTCACGGGCCCCGGACCCCGCGCGCGGACCTTGCGCTGGGCCAAGCCGCTCGCGTTGCGCCGGCCGGGTGCAGTTGGTTAGACTGCACCCACTGCAGGCACGCCGGTGGCCCCCGCCGGCTTCGCAACGATATCCCCGACGTCAACGCACACATCGGCGCCCTTCGACGGCGCCCCCTGGAGGAACAGAGCATGTCAACGATCGAGTCGGTATCCAACGAGAAGCGGATCTTCGAACCGCCGCGCGAATTTGTGGCGCAGGCCAATGTAAAGAAGGCCGATTTCGACGCATTGAATGCGAGCGCGACGGCCGATTACCCCGGCTTCTGGGCCAAGCTCGCGCGCGACACGATCAGCTGGCACAAGCCGTTCACGAAGTCGCTCGACGAATCCAACGCGCCGTTCTACAAGTGGTTCGAGGACGGCGAGCTCAACGTCTCGTACAACTGTCTCGATCGCAACCTCGCGAACGGCAACGCGGAGCGGGTCGCGATCATTTTCGAGGCCGACGACGGAGCCGTGACCAGGGTGACGTACCGCGAGTTGTATCACCGCGTGTGCCGGCTTGCCAACGGCCTCAAGTCGCTCGGCATTCGCAAGGGCGACCGCGTGCTGGTCTACATGCCGATGTCGATCGAAGGGGTCGTCGCGATGCAGGCCTGCGCGCGCATCGGCGCGACGCATTCGGTCGTGTTCGGGGGCTTTTCGGCCAAGTCGCTTCAGGAGCGCATCATCGACGCCGGAGCCGTTGCGGTCATCACCGCGGACGAGCAGGCACGCGGCGGCAAGCACCTGCCGCTGAAGGCGATCGTCGACGAAGCGCTGGGCATGGGCGGGTGCGATGGCATCCGCAACGTGATCGTCTACAAGCGGACAGGCGGCAAAGTCGCGTTCTCGCCGCCGCGCGACCTCTGGCTGCACGAGCTTGTCGCGAAGCAGCAGGAAACGTGCGAGCCCGAATGGGTCGGCGCCGAGCACCCGCTGTTCATCCTCTACACATCGGGCTCGACCGGCAAGCCGAAAGGCGTCCAGCACAGTTCGGGCGGCTACCTGCTGTGGGCGATGCTGACGATGCGCTGGACGTTCGACATCAAGCCGACGGACGTGTTCTGGTGTACGGCGGACATCGGCTGGGTCACCGGCCACACGTACATCGCGTATGGACCCCTTGCAGTTGGCGCGACCGAGGTCGTGTTCGAGGGCATCCCGACCTATCCTGACGCGGGCCGCTTCTGGCAGACGATCGCCAAGCACAATGTTTCGATCTTCTACACGGCGCCGACGGCGATACGCGCGCTCGTCAAGGCGTCCGGCGTCACCCCTTCGACGGCCCCGACGAGCTACGATCTGTCGAGCCTGCGCCTGCTCGGAACGGTCGGCGAGCCGATCAATCCGGAAGCGTGGATGTGGTACCACGAGAACGTCGGTGGCGGTCGCTGCCCGATCGTCGATACGTGGTGGCAGACCGAAACGGGCGGCCATCTGATCTCGCCGCTGCCTGGCGTGACGCCGACGGTCCCGGGTTCCTGCACGCTTCCGCTGCCCGGGATCATGGCCGCGATCGTCGACGAGACCGGGCACGACCTCGAGAATGGCCACGGAGGAATCCTTGTGATCAAGCGGCCGTGGCCGGCGATGATCCGGACGATCTGGGGCGACCCGGATCGGTACCGGAAATCCTATTACCCCGACGAACTGGGCGGCAAGCTCTATCTCGCGGGCGACGGTTCGGTGCGCGACAAGGCGACGACCTACTTCACGATCATGGGGCGCATCGACGACGTGCTCAACGTGTCCGGCCATCGGCTCGGGACCATGGAGATCGAGTCGGCGCTCGTCGCGAATCCCCTGGTTGCCGAAGCCGCCGTCGTGGGACGACCCGACGACATGACCGGCGAAGCCATCTGCGCATTCGTCGTCCTGAAGCAGATGCGTCCGGCGGGCGCCGAGGCCGACAAGATCGCGAAGACGTTGCGCGACTGGGTCGGCAAGGAAATCGGCCCAATCGCCAAGCCGAAGGACATCCGCTTCGGCGACAATCTTCCGAAGACGCGCTCGGGCAAGATCATGCGGCGGCTGCTGCGCTCGGTGGCGAAGGGCGAGGAGATCACGCAGGACGTCTCGACGCTGGAAAATCCGGCCATTCTCGAACAGCTGAAAGAGGTCAAGTAACAGCGCGACCGGCCGCGGGTGAAAGGAGTCCGTGAATCCTTCCGGCGATTGCGGGAATACGGGACCCGGCCGTCGCGGGATGCGGGGAGGTGAGTTGATTCCCGAAAGGGCGTAGATTGCGCTGCTTCGCGCCAAGCGATTGCCGTTGCAGCTTCGACGATGGACGGCCGACGCATCCCCAGAACAGCGAAGGGGCAGGACGAAATCGCCGATCGGCGCAAGTCGCTGAAGGGCAAGCTGCGCACGATCCTGTTCCTGGTCGACCCGGGCAAGCCGGTCGACGCGATCCTGCACCAGATCTGCAGATCGGCGCACCCGCCGACCCCTTGGTTCGGCTCGCGGCCGACGGCTACATCCGCGACGTCGACGCCTCGCGCGAAGAGCCTTCCGAGCCTGCGCCGGGCGACGCGGCGCCGCAGACTTCCGCGACGCCTCGCGGTGCCTGAACGATCCGATTGCGGTTAGTCTCGATATCCGGGGCGCCGCCTGATCGAGACAGCATCTCGCCAGGGATGGCGGGAATCGCAAGAAAAAGGCCCGCATCGCTGCGGGCCTTTCTCATTGCGCAATGCGGCTGCGGTCAGGTGGCCGTCGTCACCATCCTGTCACCCGTCAGGTTCGGATACCGGACGTGCTCGACCAGCTCCTGCACCTCGCGGTTCGGCGCCGGCGTGAGCATGCTCACGACGATGATCACGATGAACCCCAGCGGCACGCCCCACAATCCTGCTGAGATCGCTCCGATGCCCCACCACGTGTTGTCGGCGATCGAGCTCGTCACGCCAAACAGGCCGCGCAGCCAGGGCTGGGTCGTCGCCATGTAGTAGAACGTGATGGAGAGTCCCGCAATCATCCCGAGCGTCGCGCCCCAGCGGTTCGCGCGTTTCCAGAAAATCCCGCAGACCAGTGCCGGGAAGAACGCCGCCGCCGCAAGCGAGAACGCGGCCGACACGAGGAACAGGATGTCCGCCGGCTTCTGGGCCGACACGCTCGCCGCGATGATCGCGACCACCAGGAGGAGGATCTTGGAAATCGTCACACGGCGGGCCGTGGACGCGTTCGGATCCAGCATCTTGTAATAGAAGTCGTGCGACAGCGCGTTGGCGATCGTCAGCAGCAGGCCGTCGGCGGTCGACAGCGCTGCCGCCAGCCCGCCCGCGGCGACGAGGCCTGATACCACGTACGGCAACCCCGCAATCTCGGGTGTCGCCAGCACGATGATGTCGCCGCCGAGCACGATCTCCGCGAGCTGCACGATGCCGTCCTTGTTGACGTCGACAATCGACAGCAATCCCGGATCCACCTTCGCCCATGCGGCGGCCCATGCCGGCAGGTTCGCGTACTGCGATCCGACCACGAGCGAGTAGACGTCGAATTTCGCGAGCACGCCGAGCGCTGGCGCCGTGAAGTACAGCAGGAAGATGAAGAACAGCGACCAGAACACCGATTCCCTCGCCTGTCGTACCGATGGCGTCGTGTAATAGCGCATCAGGATGTGAGGCAGTGCCGCGGTGCCGACCATCAGGCAAAATACGAGCGCGAGGAAATTACGCCGAGACACGTCACGTGCGGGCTCGTCCTTGCCCGGGAACGCCTCGGCATGGCGAAGCGGCGGCGCTGCGCGTGCGGCGAGTGCCGCCTCCTTGGTCCAGCCGGCCTTGGCGGCAGCGACGTCCACGGGGAACCCTCCAAGCGCCTTCTCGAGGGGGGTCATCACTTCTGGCGGTGCGTTCTCCGCCTTCGCCTTTTCGACGGCGGCAACCGCCGCAGCCTTGTCGTCGGCATACGCCTTTTCGGCATTCTTGAGCTTGGCTGCTGCCGCGTCCGCACGCGCCTTGAAGATGCCCCGGACCTCGATTTCCTTCGGGTCGTTGATGAATTTTTCCTCGAGCGCCGTCACCTTCTGGAGCTGCTGGCCGTAGACGATCTGCGGGATCGGGACGCCGGTCTGCTTCACGGACAGCCAGACAACGGGGATCATGTACGCGACGATCAGGATGATGTACTGCGCGACCTGCGTCCACGTCACTGCGCGCATCCCGCCGAGGAACGAGCACACCAGAATGCCGGTCAGTCCCAGGAAGATGCCGTACTCGAACGGGACGCCGGTGAGCCGCGTCGTGATGAGGCCCACGCCGTAGATCTGCGCGACCACGTACGTGAACGAGCACAGGATCGCCGCGAAGATGCCGACCGCTCTCGGAATGTGCCCGCCGTAGCGGGCGCCGAGGAAGTCCGGGATCGTGAACTGGCCGAATTTGCGCAGGTATGGCGCCAGGAACAGCGCCACCAGGCAGTAGCCGCCGGTCCAGCCCATCACGAACGCGAGGCCGTTGAACCCGGTAAGGTAAAGCGTTCCCGCCATGCCGATGAACGACGCGGCGCTCATCCAGTCGGCGCCGGTCGCCATGCCGTTGAAGAACGCCGGCACGCGCCTGCCCGCGACGTAATACTCGGCCGCGTCGGACGTACGGGCGATGATGCCGATGCCCGCGTACAGGCCGACCGTCGCCACCAGGAAGATGTAGCCAATCCACACACGTGGAAGGCCCATCTGCTCGGCGATCGCAAGCAGGATCACGAAGACGAGGAAGCCGCCCGTGTACCACGAGTACGCCTTCTTGAGCTTGGCGAAGAACCCCCTGTTCGTGCTTGCCGAGAACATGCCTCCCGTTCCGGCTGCAGGAGTAACGGGTGCTGCAGGAGTGCCGGCCATTATTCGTCCTCCCCTTCATGCACGTCGTAGACGCGGTCGAGGTTGTTCATGTAGCGCGCGTAGTACCAGATGATCACCACGTAGATGATCAGCGTTCCCTGCGCCGCCATGTAGAAGGCGAACGTCCAGCCGAAGAAATTGAAGGACAGGTCACGCGCGAAATACATCAGAACAAAGGTCACCAGAAACCAGATCCCGAGCAGGACACTCGTGACCGTCAGGTTCTTGTGCCAATACTCCTGTTGGCGCTCGGTCAACTGCATGGCAGGCTCCTCTTGAAGAACGACTACAGTCCACCGTCGGCCCGATGGCGGCGACCGGCGGTATTTCTTATGTGTTATCCCCCACACCGGGCCCGCAGGGATGCGGGTCGGCTAATTCCGGCGGAGTATAGCCCAGCTTTCGGCAAGCGCAACCTGCCGGTCGGCGGCCCGCGGCGCGTGCCGCCGTGATCCGACCCACCGATTCGCCTGGTGCGGCGCGGGACCTCGCTCAGTCCAGGGTCGCCGCCTTCAGCCCAGTCTCGCGCGCGAGCTGCCGGGCGACGTCGGGCTCGAAGCGGGCCAGGTGGTCGAGAATATGTTGCGCTTCGTCGGCCCGGCCGAGCTCGTGCTGCACGCGCCCAAGCAGATACCAGCCGTACGGGCTCATCGGTTGCAGCTCCGTGTTGCGTTTGAGGGGGGCGATCGCTTCCTTCTTGCGGTGGGTCGAGATCAGCGACAGCGCGAGGCCATACAGCGCCCGATCGTGGTCGGGATTGAGCGTCAGCGCCTTATGGAACGCCGCGATCGCAGCGTCGTGGTCATTCAGCTCCTGCAGCAGGAACCCCCGATCGAACTGCGGCTCGGCGTCGCGTGGCTTCAGTGCAGCCACCCGGTCGAACATCGCGAGCGCGTCCCGCTTGCGCCCCTGCTGTGCGCATTGGAATCCGATCGATGCAAGTGCAAGGGAATCTCCCGGATCCTGCTCGAGCATCCTGCGGTAGAAATCGATGGCGACGTCACGTCGCCTGAAGAGCACGCACCAGGCGGCCGCGTGGTTCCAGTACCAGCGCCGCAACCGGTCCGTCAGCGCGATTGCAGGCATTGGGCGACATCCAGCCCGTGCCGGGCGCAGGTAGCTGCGATTTCCAGCATGACCCAGCAGTACGCGACCAGCAGCAGTGCAAAGGCGACGACCGGGAGGTGCCGGTCGGGAATGAAGCGGGGTGCGATCCAGCGGCAGGGTTTCACCACCGGCGACGCAATGAGCCGGAAAAGCCGGTAGATGAAATTCTGCTCCGGCGGCTGGCCCATCATCCGGGCCAAGACATGAGTGGCCCCCTGACCTACCAGCGCGAACAGCGGGATGGCCATGAGGAGCTGGACGAGCCGCAGCCAGAAGAGCGTCGATTGAAGATCGTTCACCGAAGGATGTCCAGGGAGCGGAGCGGCAGGGAGGCGAGGCGGTGCAACGCCGCGCAGTTTACCGAATTTGGAGGGCGACCGGGGGCGGGCCGCCGGACGAGGATGGCGGTGTCAGATCAGTCCGATCGCGCTCGCTGCGGCGCCCGCGAGAACCGATGCGAACGTGAGGAGCACGATCGAAATGCCGATGAACTCGGTCTGGGA
Source organism: Aromatoleum sp. (assembly GCA_010365205.1). Lineage (GTDB taxonomy): Bacteria > Pseudomonadota > Gammaproteobacteria > Burkholderiales > Casimicrobiaceae > CAIWHR01. The sequence goes on from JAAFGU010000078.1 coordinate 8,256, forward strand.
TCCTGCCGGCACGCGCAGCACGCGGCGCACGCCCAGCCACAACAGGAACAGCGTGTGGCACAAGCCCACGAGCCCGACGATCGCCATCACCGGAATCAGCATGGTCGCGCCGGCAAGCATCACGGGGACCGCCCCGAACGTCGCGACCTTGAGCGACGCAAGGTAACCGCGTGCGCTGCCGAACATCGGCGCCAGCAGGGCAAAGATTGCGGCGAGGGCGAGAATGGAGCCGACGATGCCGAAATACGTCGCTGCGCCGGCCGCTAAGATTTGCTCGGAGGGCACGAGGTAGCCATGCACCGGGTCCCAATTGCGGTCGAACAGCTTCATCCCGGTCATCGTCGCGATCGGCGCGAGCAGCGCCAGCGGCAGGATGTAGCGGCGCAGCAGCTCGTCGACGGATGTCTTTTCCTCGGCAATCAGATCCCATTCCGCCTGCGGGCGGAAGACCAGATACACGATGCGGCGCAATGATTCCATGGGGCCCGGGTCCCTGACAGTATAGCGATGGCCGCTCGCCCGACGATCCGGTGCCTCGCCGCGCCTTCTCCGGTGACCGGCCGCACGCGTCGAACGTTTTCCGGGCCGGATTGCCCGAGGGCGTGGCACGGGCGCACGGCTGCCTGGACACGATGGCGATGGGTCGCTCCGGGGCATCGATGGGGCGCGAACGGCCGGAATCGCTAGTCGGCGTTGCCCAACCATTTCTGCTGGCGCGCGGTCCGCACCAGCGCCTCGAAGCCGATTCGGCCCTGTTTCGCGGCGAGGGCGCGCAGCCGCAGCAGGAGTTCGGCGGTGGCGAGCGCGTCGGACGCCGCGTTGTGGCGGACCGTACATTCGATGCCAAACGCCGCGAGCCAGTCGTCGAGGCTGCGACCACCGTAGCGGCAGGCCTGAGGTACCAGCGCCCCGGCGAGCGATGCGAGGTCGAGCCACTGCCGGTCGTCGGCAGGGAGTCCCGCGCGGACCAACGCGACGCGCAGCACGGCGCGATCGAAATCGGTATGGAAGCCCACGCGAGGTGCATCGGCCGCCCATTCGTGGAACGCGGCCAGCGCGTCTTGCGCGGGCATCCCTGCCGTCTGCGCGCCGTGACCGATTCCATGAACAACGATGTTGGCGGCATCGCCGGACGGGTCGCTTTTCAGCACGATCTCGAAACTGTCTTCGAGCAGGATCCCGCCGTCGTCCACCGCGACCGCGCCGATCGCCAG
>JAAFGU010000488.1 GCA_010365205.1 Aromatoleum sp.
CCCGGCCCACGCGATGGCCGCCTCGACGCGCCGCGCCCGTTCCGCGCCGCCGACGCCACGCCGCGCGAGTCCGTAGCCGATGTTGGCGGCGACCGACCGCGCGAAGAGGTACGGATGCTGATGAACGAAGACGATGTCGCGGCGGACGTCTGCCGCGTAGTTCGCGAGATCGAGCGGGCGGCCGGCGAACGTCGCACTCGCAGCCTCGGCCGGCTCGAGCCCGGCCAGTGCACGCAGCAGCGTCGATTTGCCGGCCCCGTTGTCGCCGGTCAGGATCACGCAACTTCCTTCCACGATCGACAGCGCGCCGATATCCAGCAACGACATCCCGTCGCCGAAGCGCTTCGCCAGCCCCTGCACCGTGAGCAAGGGCCTGTTCACGGCGCGCCGCCGCGGCCCTGCAGCAGCGCGAAGCCGATGTTGACGCCGAACGCGAGCACCAGCAATACGAAGCCGAGCGCGATTCCTTGCGCGAAATCGCCCTTCGAGGTCTCCAGTGCGATCGCCGTCGTGATCGTGCGCGTTGACCCGGCGATGTTGCCGCCAACCATCAGCGCGCAGCCGACCTCCGAGATCACCCGCCCGAAGCCCTGGCAGACCGCGGCGAAGATAGCGAAGCGGGTCTCGAACAGCACGGTGAATGCTCCGCGCGTCGGCGACGCGCCCAGCGAGACCGCCGTTTGGTGGATGCGCGGGTCCCCCGCCTGGACGGCGGCGAGCGTGAACGCCGCCAGCACGGGCAGCGCAATGAGGATCTGGCCCAGTATCATCGCTTCCGGCGTGAACAGGAGCTGCCACGCGCCCAGCAGGCCGCGCCGCGACAACACCAGATAGAGCACGAGGCCGACGACGACCGTCGGAAACGAGAGCATCGCCTGCAGCACGACGATCAGCGCACGTCGTCCCGGAAAGCGGGCGACCGCGAGTCCGTAGCCGGCCGCGACCGCCATCGGCGTCGCGATCGCGAGCGCGCTGAGCGACACGTACAGCGAAACCGCGACGATCCCCCACAGCTCCCGATCTCCGGAGAACAGGAGCCGGAACGCGTCGGATGTCGTATCGAGCATCGTCATTTCGCCGGAACGTGAAAGACGGGATCGCCGGCGATGCGGAAGCCGGCGATCATCGTGCGGCCGTTGCCGGCCGTCACCCAGCGCACGAAGGTCGCCGCCGCTTCGGCGTCCACCCCGGGGACTTTTTTCGGATCCACCGGGATCACCGCGTAGATATTCGCGAGCCGCGGGTCGCCGGCGGACACCACCACCAGGTCCGTTGCGCGCCGCTGTGCGGCGTACGTCGCCTCGTCGATTAGTATGTAGGCGCCGCGCTCGTCGGCAATGCGCAACGCGGCGCCCATGCCGACACCCGCGGCGAGGTACCACGGTCCGGCCGGGATCACGCCGGCCGCGTG
>JAAFGU010000079.1 GCA_010365205.1 Aromatoleum sp.
CGCCGGTGGCGCGAATGCAGGCGGCGCGAATGCCGGTGGCGCGAATGCAGGCGGGGCGAATGCCGGTGGCGCGAATGCCGGTGGCGCGAATGCAGGCGGCGCGAATGCCGGTGGCGCGAACGCCGGTGGCGCGAAATAGGGCCGCGCCGACGACGCTCTTCCAGATCGACCTACGCGCAGCGCGCGTAACACGCAACCGCCGGCCCGAGTGCCGGCGGTTTGCTTTTGGGTCCCCGCCCCTTATGATGCGACGGTCTTCGACTGCGCGGGGGGTGACTGCATGCGTGGCCGCATCTTGTGCCTGCTGTTGGCGTTGACGCCGGCTGCCGCGCTGGCCGATGAGAGTCCCGTAGGAATATCGCACGTCGAAACGAAGGACCTCCGCCTCTATTACATCGATTCGCTGAGCTACCTCGCCCCGCACGCGGTGCGCACGTTCACCAACTCGCACGCCTGGCAGCGCCGGATGTTCGGCTGGGTGCCGTCCGAATCCACGATCATTCTGCTGCGGGACGCCGCGGACTACGGCAATGCCACCACTTTTGCCGCGCCGCACAGCATGCTCTTCCTCGACGTTGCGCCGGTGTCCCAGGCGTTCGAGACCTTCCCCGCCACCGAGCGGATGTACTGGTTGATGAACCACGAGCTGGTCCACGTGGTGCAAGGCGACATCGCATCCGAGGACGAACGGCGCTGGCGGCGATTCTTCCTCGGCAAGGTCGCCGCCCAGCGGCAGAACCCGGAAACGCTGCTGTACAACTTCCTCACGGTTCCGCGCTTCACGGCGCCGCGCTGGTACCTGGAGGGCGGCGCTGTCTTTCTGGAGACCTGGATGGGAGGCGGGTTGGGCCGCGCGCAGGGCGGCTACGACGAGATGGTCTTCCGGGCGATGGTGCGGGACGACGCCCACTTTTACGATCCATTGGGTCTCGCATCGCGAGGCACCCAACTCGATTTTCAGGTCGGGGTGAACGCGTATCTCTACGGCACGCGTTTCTTCACGTGGCTCGCCTACGCATATTCGCCGGAAAAGGTGGTCGCCTGGATGCGGCGCGACGACGGTAGCGAACGCTACTGGTCCGACCAGTTTCAGCAGGTATTCGGCATTCCGGTCGAGAAAGCCTGGCAGGACTGGATCGCGTTCGAACACGAATTCCAGCGCCGGAACCTCGCCGAAGTGCGGAAGAACCCGATCACGCCGCACCGCACCCTGGTCGGGAGCGCGGTGGGTTCGGTATCGCGCACCTACTACGACGAGGCAACAGGCATCCTCTACGGGGGATTCCGCCACCCCGGCGTGGTCGAGTACGTCGGCGCACTGAATACCCGCGACGGCAGTTTCCGGAAGATCACCGACATCAAGCGGGCGATGGTGTATCGGGTCACGTCGTTTGCCTACGACCCGGCCAGCGGCACAGCCTTCTTCACCAACGATAACCGCGGAATTCCGTCATTCCGCACCCTCATGGCGGTGGACGTGCGCACCGGCGAGGAACGGGTGCTGATCCAGGGTGCGCGCGTCGGCGAGATCGTGTTCAACCCAGTCGACCGCGCACTCCTGGGCGTGCGCCACGAGAACGGCCTGGCCACGCTGGTCCGCATTCCGCCGCCGTACGACACCTGGTACCGGGTGTACACGTTCCCCTTTGGCGTCGTTCCCTCCGATCTCGATGTTTCGCCCGATGGACGACTGCTGTCTGCATCGATGAGCGAGGTCAACGCGGACCAGTTCCTCCGCGTGTGGGAACTCGAAAAAATCCTCCAGGGGGATGTGACGCCGTTGAGCGAGTTCCGCTTCGGGCAGTCGGTTCCGGAAAGCTTCGTGTTTTCACCCGACGGGCGCTATCTGTACGGCAGCAGCTATTACACGGGCGTGTCCAACATCTTCCGCTACGAGGTCGCCACCGGCGCAATCGAAGCGGTTTCGAATGCGGAATCCGGCTTCTTCCGCCCGGTGCCGCTCGCCGACGGGCGACTGGTGGTGTTGACCTACACCGGCGAGGGATTCGTTCCGGCGATCATTGAATCGCGCCCGATCGAGGACGTCAGCGCGATCAAATTCCTCGGTGCCGAACTCGTCGACAAATATCCGGTGATCAAGACCTGGCAGGTGCCAGCGCCGAGCACCGTCGACGATGAAAAGCTGATCATCGCCCGGGGCCCGTACGCGCCTCTGCACAACCTCGCTCTCGACAACGCCTTTCCGGTGCTGCAGGGCTACAAGGATTCGGCCGGGATCGGCTACCACCTCAACATTGCGGATCGGCTCGGGTTCGCAAGCGTCGGCATCACCGCCGCGTACACCCCGACCGGCAACTTGCCAGCCAACGAACGCGGTCACGTCGACGTCACCGGCAAGTACCTGGGCTGGCGGGCCGACCTGTCGTGGAATCATTCGGATTTTTACGACCTGTTTGGACCTACCAAGCGGGGCCGCAAAGGTTACGCGGCCAAACTGGGCTACGATGACCCGCTGATCTACGACGAGCCGCGCAGGCTCACCCTGAGCTACGACCTCGAGTACTACGACAAGATCGACACGCTGCCGAGTGCTCAGAACGTCGCCACCACGTTCACCCGGCTCACGACCGCGCAGGTCGGTCTGAAATACACCGATGTGCGGCGCTCGCTCGGCGCGGTCGACGACGAGAAGGGCGTGACCTGGCTGGGGATGCTGACCGGCAATCAAGCCGGCGGCGAATTCGTCGCGCAGCTCCGCGGCGGCCTCGACGCCGGCTTCGCGCTCCCGATCCCGCACTCGTCCGTCTGGCTGCGCAGCGCAGCGGGTGTCGCCACCGGCGGTCGCAACGACACCGTGGCGAATTTCTACTTCGGCGCCTTCGGCAACAACTACGTCGATAACGGCGAGTCGAAGCGCTATCGCGAGTACTCCTCGCTGCCCGGATTCGGAATAGACGAGGTCAGCGGACTCAGCTTCGTGCGCGAGATGGCGGAATGGAACCTCCCGCCGGTCGTCTTCGAGTCGGTCGGCACGCCGGGCTTCTACCTCAACTGGCTGCGGCCCGCGGTGTTTGCCGCGGCGCTGTGGACCGACCCGGGGAACGCCACGCTGCACAAGGACTACGCGAGCCTGGGTGCGCAGGCCGACCTGCGCTTCAGCGTCCTCCACTGGTACGACATGACGCTGTCGTTCGGCTACGCGGTCGGTTACCAGGGCGGCCGGCGCGTGGGCGATGAGTGGATGCTCTCGCTCAAGATCATGTAGGCGCGGGGGCCGCACGCCATGTCGGTCGATGCTCTGCTGCCCGGGTTGGTGGGCTTGCTGCCGGTGATCACGTTCCTCGCCGCGCTGCTGTATCTGGACAGCTACAAGCTGGTGAAGCTGCGCGTGGTCATTGCCGTCGTCGCCAGTGGCGCGGTGATCGCCGGTGCGAGCTACGAGGCGAATGCCTGGGCGCTGGTGTTTGTCCACATCGATCTCGTCCACTTTTCCCGTTACGTCGCACCCATCACCGAGGAGCTGCTGAAGGCGCTCGTCGTCGTTGCGCTGATCCGGAGCCACCGTATCGGCTTCCTGGTGGATGCGGCGATCTGCGGCTTCGCCGTCGGCACCGGGTTCGCCTTGGTCGAGAACCTCTACCTGCTGCGGCTGATTGCGGACGCCGGCATCGGCACATGGATCGTGCGCGGCTTCGGTACGGCGATCATGCATGGAGGCGCTACCGCGATCTTCGGCGTCATGGGTCTCGCCATGCTGGAGCGGGCGAAACGGGCGAACCTGCAGGCGCTCGTGCCCGGTTTCGCGCTCGCCGTCGTCCTCCACTCGGCGTTCAATCATTTGTCGCACGAGCCGCGCACTTCCGCGCTCGCCATGCTCGTGGTGCTGCCGCCGCTGTTCTACGCGGTGTTTCAGCGCAGCGAAAGGGCCGTGGGCAACTGGCTCGGGCAGGGTTTCGATGCCGACACCGAAATGCTCGAGCTGATCAACTCCGGCCGCTTGTCCGATTCGCCGGTGGGCCACTACCTGCACAAGATGAAGGCAAGATTCCGCGGGCCGGTCGTCGCCGACCTCCTCTGTTACCTGCGGCTCTACACGGAACTCGCGCTGCGCGCGAAGGGCATCCTGATGATGCGCGAGAGCGGCTTCGAGGTCCCCGTGGACGACGCGACCCGCGCGAAGTTTGCCGAGATGCATTACCTTGAGGCGAGCATCGGAAAGACCGGGCTGCTCGCGATCCAGCCCATGTGCCACATGAGCCACAAGGACCTGTGGCAGCTCTACATGCTGGGGGCTTGAGCCGCCTTTAGGACGAATGCGGAATCCGGTATTCTCCAACGTGTGCTTGCCCGACGGCTTCGCCCGCCCGCATGGATAGCCGGGCGCATTCGAGTCCGGATCCCGAGGGGCGCGCTATGCATGTCCCCGTCCGTACCGTGCAGGACGAGGCGATGAGATTGATGAACGACATTTGTTCGCCTGAATGACGAGACGCGTCCCGATTTGAGGTGGTGTCGCAGGATGTGGACCAGGATTAGTCGGGCATTGATCTTCACCGCCGGGACGGCGAGCTTCGCGCTGTCGGCCTGGATGATCGCGGGCTGGCATTCTCCGGAACCGGCCGGGCGCGCGCGCCTCGGTCTCGAGCGGATGCAGTACGACACGGCATGGGCATTCGCCTTTGCCGGCCTCGCCGTCGTTGCTCTCCTCTTTCGCGTCGACTTTCCGGGACGCCTGCTGGCCGCGGTGCCGATGGTGCTGGGCGGTCTGCGGCTGGCCGCGTACCTGACCCCCTTGGCCATTCCGATCCACCCGATGCTTGGCACGCGCTGGTTGCCATTGGGGCCCGGCAACTACAACGACATGGGGGTGCTGACGGCGGTGGTGCTGGTTGTCCTGGGCGCCGCGATAGCGACGCTTCATCCACACGACCGCGGAAAATTCCGCTCGGTTATCGTCACATTGTTGGCGTCGAGCTCGCTGGCACTGGCGCTGGTGCTGTTTTTCGGCGCGTGGGCAGGCGGTGTCGTCGCCCAGCAGTGGCTGCAACTCGCGGGCGGCGAACAAACCCACGCGTTGGTGGCGGTGACGCTCGCAGCCGCGGCCGTCGCGTACGCCGTCGTCGGCACCGAGGAGGCGCACCGAGCGATCGCGCGTTGGCTGCCCGTCATCGTCTGGTTCGCCGTGTTCGTCTGCGTGCTCGTCCTCTGGCGCGCGCTGGCGAACCACGAGACTCGACTGATCCAGGCCAGCGCGCGCACCGTCACTTCGGATATCCAGGGGCAGATCGAACGCGGAATCACGACGCGAGTTCAATTGTTGCAGCGGCTGGCGAAACGGACCGAGATCTACCGGACGACACCCGAGCAGTGGCAGCAGGATGCCGCTGATCTCCTCGGAGACCATCCGGAATTCCAAGCGGTCGTTTGGGCCGGCGACGACTACGTCACGCAGTGGGTCGCGCCGGAAAGCGAAATGAGGACCGCTGGATACAACCTGTTGAGCGATCCGGTCAGACGTGCGGCGGTGCTCGAAGCGGTGCGCACCCGGCAGCCGACGCTGTCGCGGTTTGTCCCGTTGCTTTCAGGCGGGAGGGGCTTCGTCGTCGTGGTGCCGCTGTTCGTCGGCGACGTGTTTCGCGGGCTGGTGCTGGGCGGCATCGGCGGCGTGGGCCGCGACAATTGGCTCGAGGCGCTGCTTGCGGATCGATTCGCCGATTACGAGGCGGCGTTGATCGAACGTGGCGCCGAGATCAGTCTTGCGCGCGCCCCGGACTCGCAACCGGCGGCAGAGTGGGCGGAGGAGCGCCCGATCCGCATCGCGGGCAGCGACTGGCTGCTGCGGGTAACCCCGACGCGCGATTACGTCGACCGGACCGGCTCGGTCCTTCCCGAGGCGGCGCTGGGACTCGGCGCACTGCTGACGACGCTGCTCGCAATCTGCGTCTACTTCTTCCAGACCGCGCAGCGACGCGCGCGCGACCTCTCACGCGCGAACGCCGGGCTGGTCGCGGACATCAACGCGCGAAAGCAGGCCGAAGAGGCGTTGCGGGCGAGTGAACAGCGCACGCGCGTCATCATCAGCGCGATCAAAGATTGCGCGATCTACATGCTGGACCTCGAAGGCCGGATCGCCACCTGGAATCCGGGCGCTGCGAAGCTGACGGGCTACTCCGCCGACGAGGCGATCGGAAGCCATTTTTCGATTCTTTATCCCCCCGATCGCAAGCATCCTCCGGAGGAAGACCTTGACGTCGCGGCGCGCGACGGCTGGTTCGAGGAGGAGTGCTGGCACCTGCGCAAGGATGGCAGCCGATACTGCGGCGACGACATCATCTCCGGCATCCGGGACGACAGCAGGGAGCTGACCGGTTTCTCCGTCGTCACCCGCGACGCGACTCAACGCATCGAGCTGCGCGAGCAGACCGAACGGGCGCGCGACTTCTATTTTTCCCTGTTTTCGGACATCCCGAACCTCATCTGGCGTTCCGACGCCGGCGGCGTCTGCGACTACGTCAACCAGGCGTGGCTCGATTACACCGGACGCGCGACCGCCGACGAGACCGGCGCGGGATGGTTGGAAGGCGTGCATCCGGAAGACCGCAAGCGGTGGCTGGATGTTTACGGCAACGCGCTGCAGACAAAAACACCCTTCGAAATCGAGTATCGGCTGCGCCGGGGCGACGGAAGCTACGGCGCGATGATCTGCACCGGGCGTCCCTTTCACGACATGAAGGGAGGTTTTGCCGGTTTCCTCTGCTCCTGCTATGACAATAGCGTGCGCCGCGAAATGGAGCGTGCGCTGCAGGAGAGCGAGCAGCGCTACGAGGCGATCACCGCGAACATCCCAGGCATGGTATTCCAGATGATTCGTGACGCCAGCGGAAAACTGTCGTTCAGCTATGTCAGCCCGGGTGCGGAGGCGCTCGGTGGAGTTCCCGCGGAGGCGGTTCTGCACGACGCCGACGCCTTCCTGGCGTTGATCGAGCCTGCCGACCGAAAGAACTTGCTTGCGACGATCGCGGACTCGGCGGAACGGATGGTCAATTGCAGCTGGACCGGAAGCTTGCGCCCGGTAGGCGAGGCCGACGAAAAGTGGGTGATCGTACGCGCCCGTCCGCGCCCGGCAGCGCCCGACGTCGTGCTGTGGGACGGTCTGGTGCTCGACGACACTCGAAATCGCCTGGCGCAGATCGAAATCGAACACTCGCGCGAAGAATTGCGCGAGCTGTCGCGGCACTTGCAAACCGTGCGTGAAGAGGAGAAGGCGCGCATCGCCCGCGAGGTCCACGACGAGCTGGGGTCGACGCTTGCGGCGCTGAAGATGGACGTGGCGTTGCTGAACAAGCATCTGCCGTCAGGCCCCGGCGCCGCGCGTGACCGGCGCAGGTCGATGGATCGTCTGGTCGATTCGGCGGTCGCCGCAACCCGCCGCATCATCACCGACCTGCGGCCCGCCGTGCTCGACGGGCTGGGTCTCTGCGCGGCGCTGCGCTGGCAGGCGAACGAAACGCAAAAAGCGAGCGGCGTCGAAATCCTCGTGCGCTGCCCCGAGGGCGACGTCGTCGTCGACCGTGACCGCGCACTGACGCTCTTCCGAATCTTTCAGGAGAGCCTGACCAACGTCATCCGACATGCGAAAGCGACGCGGGTCGACGTCGATCTGACGGAAATGCCGGCCAACTACGAATTGCGAGTGAGCGACAACGGTATCGGGATCGCCGATGACGCGGAGCGAAATCTCACCTCGCACGGAATTCGCGGCATGCGCGAGCGTGCATTGCAATTGGGCGGCGACGTTGCACTTTCACGCGGCGCCGAAGGGGGCACGGTGCTGCTGGCAAAGATTCCACGCGACTAGGCGTGCCGTGCCGCGTGACAGAGGAGGTCGGTATTCGCCGACTCCCGGAAGCAAGGTAAAACGCCCGACATCATTGTCCGGCGGCCAGTGCACCCCCTGCGGGTGAGGTGACCGCCCTCGGCGCCGCTAAGCGTAGCGAACAAATGCCTGCCGGCGGGTCGCCCCACCGGCAGGCATTGCAACGGCAAACGGCGTCGCTGTCCTGAAGCGAAGGCAGCGCCGCCCTTTACTTTCCGTCGTGATCGGAGTCGCCCGGAACCGCTCGCTCGACCGCATCGCTCACCCTCTGCCACGAATCCTTGGTGGCGTCCTTCGCGCGCTCCCACTCTAGGCGCGACGCGCCGCGGGCCTGATTCCAGTCCCGGGCCAGGTCAGCTCCGGCTTCGTCGAAGCTGCGGCCTTCATATTTTCCGTACGAAGACACGCCATATCGGTACGCAGGGCCATAGTCGTCGTAACTCGATCCGGTGGTGACGTACGGCCGGCTGGAATAGTTCTCGCGCCAATACGCATCTTCCACCGTCGGATCGATCATCTCCGCGACTCCCTTGCCGGCCAGTCCCCCGGCGACGGCGCCAATCGCGGCTCCTACCAGGGTGCCCACCGGACCGGCCACCGTTCCTGCCGCGGCGCCCGCGGCCATCCCGCCCGCAAGCGCGCCCAGACCGGTTCCCACCGGGTGCGAGCCCGGCGCGCCGGTGATTGGGTCACGATTGGCGTGAGTGGTCGGGTCCAAATCCTGTGCTTCTCGTTGTGTCATTGTTGCCTCCTTAGGTTCGATTGCGGATAAAGGGATCGGTTTGCCGTACAGGTGCGACGAGGCTTGCCACGCGGAGCCGGATCCCAGCGATCACGGGCGTAAGGACGTTGAATGAAACTTGCGTGCCCTCCGGCGGGGACCATCGTGCTGCCTTAATGGACGAACAAGGCGATCAGGATGATGATCGGAATCGGCACGCCAAGAACCCACAGCAGAATGGAACGCATGATCGAGTCTCCTTGCGAAGTTGATGGAAATTGCGGTGCCTAGCGATTGACTGGAAGGGGTCAATGCTCCTGTTTGCATCGGGTCTCACACACGGATGCCGTCACGCAGTCTTCCGCCGATCGTCGCCGCGCAGGCAGCCGAGAACGCGCCCACGAGCAAAGATATGAAGATCCACAACGACGCGTAGGTCGCCGCTTTGCGCGCGGCGTCCGCTGCTTCGCGCGTCTTGGTTTCGACGTCCGTGGCGGCTGCCTTGGCCGCAGTGAACGTGTCATTGACACGCCTGTCGGCGTCGGCCGCACTCAAGCCCGTGCGCGCGGCGATGACCTGAGAGACGTACTGCCGGTCAGGCGTCGAGAGCTCGCCGCTGCGCAGGCCGGTTGCGAAGATGCGCGCGATCTCCGGCCGCGTCGAGGCGTCTGCCGCATCGCTTGCAGGCTTGTCCGAACGGAAAAGACTGTCCACGTAATACGCGTTGGATTCCGTGCCGCCATCCGGCCGCGTGCTCGGCGAGGCTGGCGTTGCCGCGGCTGCTCCGGCGGCGGTGCCGCCGGCGACCGCTGCACC
>JAAFGU010000080.1 GCA_010365205.1 Aromatoleum sp.
CTCTGCACCTGCGTGCACATCGTCACCATTCCCGTATCGTGCGGGCGCGGGCTCACCTCGGAGAACCACACGTCGTCACCCTTCACGAAGAGTTCGACGCCGAAGATGCCGCGTCCGGACAGCGCCCCGGTCACCGTTGCCGCGATCTCCCTCGACTTTGCCAACGCCGCCGGCGACATCGGCTGCGGCTGCCACGATTCGACGTAGTCGCCATTGACCTGCAGGTGCCCGACCGGCTCGCAGAACCGCGTCTCGATCACGCCGTCGGCGCCGACGGCGCGCACCGTCAGCAGCGTGATTTCGTAGTCGAAGGCGATGACGCCCTCGACGATCATGCGGCTCCCGCGAACGCGCGCGGCGCTTTCGGCGTATTGCCACGCGGCGGCGACTTCGCCCTTGGCGCGCACCAGCGACTGGCCTTTCCCGGACGAGGACATCACCGGCTTCACGATGCACGGATAGCCGATGCCGCCACGGCCGTTCTCGCCGTCGATCGCGTTGCGCATTTCGTCGAGGCTGTCGGCGAAACGGTACGGCGACGTCGGAAGCTTCAGTTCCTCCGCCGCGAGCCGGCGGATGCCTTCGCGATTCATCGTCAGTTGCACGGCGCGCGCCGTCGGAATCACCTCGGCGAGACCGTCGCGCTCGACCGCAGCAAGCACATCGGTGGCGATGGCCTCGATCTCGGGGACGACGATCTGGGGGCGCTCCTGTTCGATCAGGCGGCGCAACGCCGCGCCGTCGGTCATGGCGATGACGTGTGCGCGGTGCGCGACCTGATGTCCCGGCGCGTTGGCGTAGCGGTCGACGGCTACGACTTCGATACCGAGGCGCTGCAAGGAGATGATCACTTCCTTGCCGAGTTCGCCGCTGCCGAGCAGCATGATCTTGGTCGCGGACGGGGACAGCGGGGTACCGATGTGCATGCGGAGGTGGGCGTCAGGGAGGGCGCCGGTCGGTCGATTCAAACGATCATTCTAGCAGCGCGCCAGCGCATTTGCTGCGCCGCACACAAAGAATGTGTCGTTCGCTCAAATCATTGATTAACCCTAGAAAAACGCCTGGCGTTGGCGCCGCCGCCCCGCTCGTCCGCCGTCAGCGCTTTGCCCGCGGTTTGCCGGGCCGGTTGCTGCGCGCGAGGGGCTCGCTGTATCGGGTGCGGGTCGCGGGGGCGACCGGTGTCGCGGCCACCGCCTCGTCCGCCAGCGTGAAGTCGATCTTTGTCGTCTCGAGGTCGACACGCGCCACCTTCACCCGAACCCGCCCGGCCAATTGAAACACTCGCCCGCTGCGTTCGCCGATCATTGCATGCCGGCCCTGGTCGAAGTGGAAGTAGTCGCGGCCGAGCTCGGTGACGTGAACGAGGCCGTCGATGTTGAGTTCGTCGAGGGTCACGAAGACGCCGAAGCCGGTCACTCCGCTGATCGTGCCGTCGAACGTCTCGCCCACCTTGTCCTGCATGAAGTAGCACTTCAGCCAGTTCTCGACGTCGCGCGTCGCTTCGTCGGCGCGGCGCTCGGTGAGCGAACAGTGGACGCCGAGTTCGGCCCAGGTCGCCCCGGAGGGCTTGTACTGCTTCCTGGCGATCACCGCTTTGATCGCCCGGTGAACGAGCAGATCCGGGTAACGGCGGATCGGCGACGTGAAATGCGCATAGGCTTCGTACGAGAGGCCGAAGTGGCCGACGTTCTCGGGCCGGTACTGCGCTTGCTGCAACGAGCGCAGCAGCACCGTCTGCAGCAGCGCATAGTCCGGCCGGTCCTTGATCGTCAGCAGCAGCTTGGCATAATCGGTCGCCGTCGGATCCTCGCCTCCCGGCAGCGACAGCGCGCAACTGGCGAGAAATTCCCTGAGGATCGCGAGTTTCTCCGGCGTCGGACCCTCGTGCACGCGGTACAGCGCCGGGTGCTCGTGTTTGTGGAGGTACTCGGCGGTGCACACGTTGGCCGCCAACATGCATTCCTCGATCAGCTTGTGCGCATCGTTGCGGACGACGGGGACGATGCGGACGATCTTGCCGTGCACGTCGAACTCGAGCTGCATCTCGGTCGTGTCGAAGTCGATGGCGCCGCGCGCTTCGCGCGCTTCCTTCAGCGCGTGGTACAGCGCGTAGAGGTTCTTCAGCTGCGGCAGCAGCGGCTTCGCATCCTTCGGCGCGCTCTTTTCGTCGGAAAGACAGTTCCAGACCTGCGTGTACGTGAGGCGCGCACGCGAATGCATGACCGCCGCGTAGAACTTGTACTGCTTGATCGCGCCGTCGGCGTTGACTTCCATGTCGCAGACCATGCACAGGCGGTCGACTTCGGGTTTCAGCGAGCACAGTTCGTTGGACAGCACCTCCGGCAGCATCGGAATCACGCGCCGCGGAAAATAGACGGACGTGCCGCGATCGCGTCCGTCGCGATCGAGGGCATCGCCGTCGCGCACGTAATGCGAAACGTCCGCGATCGCCACGACGAGCCGGAATCCCTTGCCCTTGCGCTCGCAGTAGACCGCGTCGTCGAAATCCTTCGCCGTCTCGCCGTCGATGGTGACCAGCGGCAGGCCGGTGATGTCGACGCGGCCGGCGCGGTCGCCGTCGCCGACGGTCTTCGGCAATTTGTCCGCCTGTTTGCGCGCCGCGCCGGAGAATTCGTGCGGCAGATCGTGCTTGCGCAGCGCGATCTCGATTTCCATCCCGGGATCGGTATAGCCGCCGAGCACTTCGATGACGCGCGCGATCGCCTCGCGCTGCGGCGACGGCTGCTGGATGATTTCGACGACGACCACGTCACCGGGCTTTGCTTTTCCGCGTTCCTCCGGCGGAACCAGCAGGTCCTGATTGATGCGGCGATTCTCGGCGACGACGAAACCGATCCCATGCTCGTCGTAGAGGCGGCCGACGACGGTTCGATTTGCGCGTTCGAGCACATCGACGATCTCGCCCTCGGGCCGGCCGCGCTTGTCGGTGCCGGTTCGGCGCCCGGTCACGCGATCGCCGTGCAGCACCTTGTGCATCTCGCGCGGACCGAGGAACAGGTCGGCGCTGCCGTCATCGGGTACCAGGAAACCGAATCCGTCCGGATGGCCCTGCACGACGCCGGTGACGAGGCCGAGCTTGGCGACGACGCACAGCTCGCCCTTGCGATTGATCAGCAGCTGACCGTCGCGTTGCATCGCGTCGATGCGACCGAAGAACCCCTCGCGCGCGCGCGCGTCGACCGCCATGTCGCGTGCGAGGTCGCCCGGCAGAACCGGCACGCCTGCGGTCTGCAACGCTTCGAGAATCGCCACGCGCGAAGGGAGCAGTGCCGGATCGATGTCGTTGCGGCGGCGGCCCGTGTCTTCCCTGGGGACTCGCGTTTCCGCGGGCGCCGAGCGGCGCGCGGTCAGTGGGCGCTCGCCGGATGCTGCAAATTGCCCGGTCGGACGCCTTGGTTTGGCGGATGCGCTGGCGGCACCGGTCTTGGCGGTACGGGTTTTCGGGCTGGTAGTGCGCTTCTTTGACAAGGGTCGCTACGAAACGTAAAATTAAAGGTTGAAATTGCCCAGGTGGCGGAATTGGTAGACGCACCAGGTTCAGGTCCTGGCGGTAGCGATACTGTGGGGGTTCGAGTCCCTTCCTGGGCACCACTTTAACACTCCGGCACCATCGAACGCCCGCGCTGCGGGCGTTTTGCTTTCCTGCGATGACGGCGAATTTGGCGAGCGGCGTTCCGTAGCGCCGACCTGCCGCGAGGGTGCTCGGTCGCGTTTCGCAGCCCTGGCGAGGCCGGTTCGAGCGGTCCGTTGCCGCGGGCGTCAGTGGATGAATTTTCCCTCGCGTCCGATCATCGACAGGTCGACGTATTGCGAGCCGTTGTGGGTCTCGGGCGAGAACTTGACGAGGAAGCCGCCGATCTCCAGATTGGAAATTCCCTCCATCGCGGAGATGAACTTCTCGCGCGTCGGATCCTTGCCTGTGCGGCGCAGGCCCTCCACCAGCACCTTGGCCGCAATGAATCCCTCGAGGCTCGAGAAGTTGACGTCGACCTTGCCCGAGCGTTTGGCCATGTCGAGGAATTCCTTCACGATCGGCACCAGCGGGCTCCAGGGGAACGGCACGACCTGCGAGATCATGACGCCGCGGCCTTCGGCCCCGAGCGTCTCGGCGAGCGCCGTGCTGCCGACGAACGACACGGTGAAAAACTGGGAAACGCTTCCGGCTTTGCGCATCTGCCGCACGAACTCGGCAGTCGACGAATAGGCCGAAATCATGATCGTCGCTTCCGGTTGCGCGGCGTGGATCGTCTTGACCGCATCGGCGACGTTGGTGGTGTTGCGTTCGACCGTGCCGAGCGCGGCCAGAGTCATGTTGCGCTTGGCGAGCGCACGCTTGACGCCTTCGAGGCCGGCCTGCCCGTAGGAATCGTTCTGGTACATGATGGCAAAGCGCTTCACGCCGGAGCGGGCGAGGTGGTCGACGATTCGCTCCGTTTCGTCGAAGTAGCTGGCGCGGACATTGAAGATGTACCGGTTGAAGGGAGTGCGCAAAAGCTCGGCGCCGGTGAACGGCGCGACGAACGGCACCTTGGCCTCGGTGAAGATCGGCAGAGACGCCTGACTGGTCGGCGTCCCGACGTAGGCGAAGAGCGCGAACACCCGGTCTTCGTCGATCAGTTTCTTGGTGTTGTCGGCGGCGAGTTTCGACTCGTACTTGTCGTCACGCGACTTGAGCTCGATCCTGCGGCCATTGACGCCGCCTTGCGCGTTGACCTGATCGATCCACAGCTTGGCACCATCGCGCATCTGGATGCCCAGTTGCGCGGCCGGCCCGGAAAACGCCGCCGACTGTCCGATCAGGATCGTCGTCGGGGTTATGCCGTCCTGAGCCGTTGCCGCCTCGATCGTCGCTATCGACAGAACGAGCCCAGCGATACTCCAAGCGATTCGATTCATGCGCCTCCAAATGCCGTCATCAGCGTCCGCGCCCCCAGGCATTCGTCGTGTTCCATGCGGTGCTGGCCGTCGACTCGAGCAAACTTCGCGCCACGAAGCTGGCCGCAGCCTGGCGACCGCCGCGGTCTCGCACCGCGATGATGCACCCTGCCAGCCATCGGCAGCGCCCACTTTACACCTTGGGGCAGGAGCCGCATGCGGATGCGCCGTCCGCGCAGGGCGGTAGAAAAGGCGTGACTCCTCGGCAGCGACGTCAGCGCGGCAGCAGTGGATTCCCGGTCCGATGCACGTTCCAAGGCGGTGAACGTACGGGCCCTACGCCGTGATCGGCCGATGTCGCGTTCCTGGTCATGTTGCGCCGACTACGGGTCCAGGCGGGCCTTCAGGTCCTCCGGTCGAAGCGCGTCGTAGAGCTCGAATGGCTGGTGGATCCAGGGGTTGTCGGCGAGGTATTGGACGTGAAAGTCCGGCTTGAACACCGAGCACGCTTTCCACCACAGCACCGCCGTCTTCAACGCCGTGATATGCGGAAAGCGCTTCGGCAATTCGTCATGGACCGCCGCCAGCGTGTGGCCGGAGTCGACCATGTCGTCGACCAGCAGCACGCGTTCGCCGAGCCTCGGCTTCGTCATCGTCATGTGCTCGGCAATGACGAGTTCACCCCGGATCGTCCCGCCATCGGACGAGTACGAGTGCGTCGACAGGATCGCGAGCGGGTGCTCGAAAATGCGCGAGAGTACATCGCCGACGCGCAGGCCGCCGCGAGCGATGCAGATGATCTGGTTGAACTTGAAGCCGGACTCATGGACATTGAGTGCAAGCCGCTCGGTCAGCGTGTTGTACTTGTCCCAGTCGATTTGCAGGCTCGGCATACGCATCCCCGGGTCAATGGAACGGATGGTGGAGCAGAATCGTTTCGGCGCGATCCGGGCCGGTCGAGACCATGGCGATCGGCACACCGGTCAGTGCCTCGATCCGGCGCAGGTAGGAGCGCGCATTGGCCGGAAGCGCGTCGAATGTCCTGGCGCCGACCGTGCTCTCCGTCCAGCCCGGAATCGTTTCGTACACCGGCACACATTCGGCGACGGCATCGGCGCCCGAGGGCAGGAGGTCGAGCGGCGCGCCGTTGACGGTGTAGCTTGTGCAGATCCGGATTTCCTCCATGCCGTCGAGCACGTCGAGCTTCATGATGCATATCCCGGTCACGCCATTGAGCGCGAACGATCGTTTCAGCGCCGCGAGATCGAGCCATCCGCAGCGGCGCGGGCGGCCGGTGACGGAACCGAACTCGCTGCCGCGCCTGGCCAGCAATGCGCCGGTCTCGTCGGTGAGCTCGGTGGGGAATGGACCCGTGCCCACGCGCGTCGCGTAGGCCTTGACGATGCCCAATACGTAGTCTAAAAACTGCGGCCCGACGCCGGAGCCGGTCGCCGCGGCGCCGGCGAGGCAATTCGACGAGGTGACGTACGGGTATGTGCCATGGTCGATGTCGAGCAGCGCGCCCTGCGCGCCTTCGAACAGCAGCGACTCGCCGCGCAGACTGGCCGCCTGCAACAGCGCCGCCACGTCGGCCACCATCGGCTTCAATTGCGAGGCGAGCGCCAGCGTTTCGTCGCGCGTCCTGGAGAACGGCACGGGATCGCGTTTGAAATACTGCGTCAGCACGAAATTGTGAAAGTCGAGCAGTGCCTCGAGTTTTGTCGCAAAGCGGTCCGGGTAGAACAGGTCCTGCAGGCGAATCGCGCGGCGCGCGATCTTGTCCTCGTACGCCGGGCCGATACCGCGGCCGGTCGTTCCGATCTTCGACTCACCCATCGCCCCTTCGCGCGCCTGATCGAGCGCGACGTGATAGGGCAGCACCAGCGGACATGCCGGCGAGATCTTCAGCCGGGGGCGCACGCTGACTCCCGCTGCCTCGAGTTCGTCGATCTCCTGCAGCAACGCCGTCGGCGAAAGCACGACTCCGTTGCCGATATAGATGTCGACCTGCGGGCGCAGAGCTCCGGAAGGGATCAGCCGCAGCACCGTCTTCTTGCCGCCGATGACGAGCGTATGACCCGCATTGTGGCCGCCCTGGAAGCGGACGACGCCCTGCGCATGTTCGGTCAGCCAGTCTACGACCTTGCCTTTGCCCTCATCGCCCCACTGGGTGCCGATGACGACGACGTTCTTCCCCATTTCCGCTCGCCTTTCCCGTGGGCCGGCCCGCGAGTCAGACCGAGCGGGCGACAACGCCCGCCAGCTGCCGCAGATCCAGCGTGAATCCCGTCGCGGGCCGCGCGCGGCCGAAAACTTTGCCGATCCCGTCGTAACGACCGCCGTTGCCGATCGCGTTCGGTTCGCCGGCGGTGAACACGGAGAAGATCGCGCCGTTCTGATAATGATAGCCGCGCAGGTCGGCGAGATCGATGTGCAGTGCCTCGACATGCGACTGCGCCGAGCGGGCGAGTGCTGCCAACGCGGCGAGCGCGTTGCTGATGGCCGGCGTGTCCGGCAGTCGCGCGCTCGCCGCCTTCAGCACTTCCTGCGCGGGACCGTACAGCGTCGGCAAAGCGGTCAGAGCGGAGCGCCAGGCCGCCGGCAGCTTCGCGGTGAGCTCGAACACGGTCGGCACGTCCTTCGCGCGCAGCGCGGCAAAGATATCCGTGTCCTCGCCATTGCCGGCGATCCCCGCGGCCGAGGCCAGCGCGCGATAGACGCCGACGTGGCCGAGGTCGAGATGCAGCCTTTGCACTCCGGCGGCGGCGAGCGACGACAGGAGCATGCCGACGACTTCCTCGTCGCCGGCGATCGCCGGTTCGCCGAAGAGCTCGGCGCCGATCTGGACGACTTCGCGTGTCTGTGCGGTTGCCGCGGGCGTCGTGCGCAGGACGCTTCCGGCATAGCACAGCCGCGTGATGCCGGACTCGTTCAGCAGATGCGCGTCGATGCGCGCGACCTGCGGCGTGATGTCGGCGCGCAAGCCGAGCAAGCGTCCCGACAGCGGGTCGACGACCTTGAACGTCTGGAGGTCAAGATCGCGGCCGGTGCCGGTCAGCAGAGAATCAAGATGTTCGACCAGCGGCGGCTGGACGAGCCGGTAGCCGCGGCCGCGGAAATGGTCGAGCAAAAGCCTGCGCAGCGCCTCGACCCGCTCGGCTTCCGGCGGGAGGACGTCCTCGATGTGCTCGGGCAGAATCCACTTACGCATGGGACAGGAGCCAATAGCCGGCAAGGCCGATCAGGATCGAGATGAGGCCAATGAAGCGCAACTGGCCGTCGCTGAGTTCCACGAGGCGGCGGAAGCTTTCGCGCCATAGTTGCGGCGCGAGCAGCGGCAACAGGCCCTCGACCACCAGCACCAGCGCGAGCGCCGCCAGCAGTGTATCCGACACTCGCGTCCCCTTGCGGCGTGCGGTGGGTCGTCGCGCGGGCGCTACTTGGCGGTCTTCGCGCCCGCCGGGCCGGTGTTCTTCAAGTAGCGGAAGAAATCGGAACTCGGGTCCAGCACCATGACATCGCTCTTGCTCCGGAACGTCGCCTTGTAGGCCTCGAGACTGCGATAGAACGCGTAGAACTCGGGGTTCGCGCCGTACGCCTGTGCGTAGATCGCCGAGGCCTTGGCGTCGCCCTCCCCCTTCAGCTTTTGCGACTGCCGGTAGGCGTCGGCGAGAATCACCTCGCGCTGCCGGTCGGCATCGGCGCGGATCTTCTCGGACTCGGCCTGGCCCAGCGACCGCAGCTCATTGGCCACCCGCCGCCGCTCGGATTCCATGCGCGCGAACACCGGGCCGGTGACGTCGGGCGGCAGCTCGACGCGGCGCAACCGAACGTCGACGATCTCGACGCCGATCGACTTCGCGTCGATGTCGGCTTTCTGCCGCGTCGTCGTCATGATCTTGTCGCGCTCGGCGGAGATGGCGTCATGCATCGTCCGCTTGTTGAATTCCTCGGCGAGGTTCGACCGTACCGTCTGCGAGATTCGGCGGCGCGCGGCCTCTTCGTCGCCCTGGACGCTGACGTAGTACTGCTTGACGTCGGTGATGCGCCACAGCACGAAAAAGTCCACCAGCAGCGGCTTTTTCTCCGACGTGGTGATGCGGTCCGGCTCCGCGTTGTCGAGCAGCAGAATGCGGCGATCGTAATACTTGACGTTCTGCATCAGCGGGACTTTCGCGTACAGTCCCGCGATCGCCTGCGTCTCGATGATCTCGCCCAGCTGAAAGCGGATCGCGAACTGGCGCTGGTCGACCGTGTAGAGCGACTGCGACGCCACCAGCAGCAGCGCGACGATCAGGGCGAGCACGGGCATAGTAAAGCGCATCGCCTATCTCCCGTCGCGGCCGCGAAGCGCGTCACGCGAACGCGACGGATCGAGCGTGACCGTCGGCTCCGGCGCCGGCGGCGTGGATTGCCGTGACGCCGGCAGGTCGGCGGCGGCGCCTGTGGCGCCTG
>JAAFGU010000081.1 GCA_010365205.1 Aromatoleum sp.
CCCGATTCCCGTCAGCAGATCGTGCAGCCGCCCGGCTTCGTCCCGCGCGGCGTCGGTGCCCGACCGACGCTCTCGCGCCGCGATTGCCATGGCGTTGGCGATCATCAGCGCAGCATAACGCCGATCCTTCGGCAGCGCCGGAAGCAACTCGTTCAACAGCGCATCGCGCGCGGTGGCCATCAGGTCTTCCCCATCCGAGATGTCTTTCATCGCGCGCCTCGCTCGATCAGTTGCAGCACTTCGTATTCGAGTTCGTGGACGATGCGCCCGGTCAGCGCCAGCTCCAGCGAGCGCTCGCCCTCTGCGCTGTGTCGTCGCGCCTGCTGCAGCGCGATCACCGCCCAGCGCAGGTGGGCCATCACCTGCCAGTAATCGAGATCGGCTCGCGTGATCCGGCGGCCCGAAATGCGCTGATATCCGCGCAGAAATGCATCGACCTGGGCGATGCCGCCGGCTTCGCGCTCCGTAACGCCGAAACGCCAGCAGCGCGCGGTAAACCAGCCAATGTCTTCGCGGGGATCGCCCCATCCGGCAAATTCCCAGTCGAGCACACCGCTCAGGCTCCCGGAATTGACAAGGAAGTTCCCGGTGCGGTAATCGCGGTGAATCAGCGTGATCTCCGACGCTGCCGGCGCATGGACTTCACACCAGCGCAGTCCCCATTCCAACGCCGGATACGAATCGTCCATGCGATCCAGATAGTTTCGGTATGAGGCGACGGCTGCGCGCACCGGATCGTCGGAGGGAGGTGCCAGATCGGCCAGCTCCGCACGCGGCGGCCGGATCGCGTGGATTCGGGCGAGATTGGCGCCCAGCGCATCGGCAAGCGCGTCGCCATCCGGCACCAGCAGCGCGTCGCGGACGATGCGATGCCCCGCGGCGATGCCGGGGAGGCGCTCCATGACGAAGAAGACGCGCTCGATGACACTGCGGTCCTGGCACAGGAACAAAGGCTTCGGGGCGAATACGCCGGCGGCGTGCGCGACGGTCAGGACGGCGAATTCCTGCGCTCGCGTGAGGCTCGTGGCGACGCTCGAAGGCGCGTCGGTGCGCAGCACGAAGCCCTGCCGTCCCGCCCATGGGCCGCCGTCGACTTCGAGATCGAGCATCCAGTTGTCCTGGATCGCACCGCCGGGCAGCCGCACGAATTGCGTCACCCGAACGTCGGTTGCGTGCATTTGGTCGGCGAGCCAGCGCGCGACGGCGCTCGCCATCGGGGTATCGATATGGGGATCGTTCCGGGGTTCCGGCATCGCTGTTTCACTCATTGCAGCTTACTCGGGCTCGGAGCTCTTTCTTCTGCACTTTGCCCGTTGCCGTCTTGGGCAAGGGACCGAAAATGACGCGTTTGGGCGCCTTGAACCGTGCCAGCGTGCTGCGAGCATGCTCGATCAATTCGGTGTCCGTTGCGACAGCGCCGTCCTTCAGCGTGACGAACGCGACCGGAACCTCGCCCCACTTTTCGTCGGGCGCCGCCACAACCGCCGCCTCCAGCACCGCGTGATGAGTGGTCAGTGCCCGCTCAATCTCGACCGAAGAAATGTTCTCCCCTCCCGAAATGATGATGTCCTTGGCACGATCGCGCAGCTCCACATACCCATCCGCGTGCAACACCCCCAGATCGCCCGTCCTGAACCACCCGTCCGGGCAACTCTTCCGCGTCGCTTCATCGTCCTTGTAATAGCCGAGCATGACGTTGTTTCCACGAATCGCTATCTCGCCCATGGTTGCGGCGTCGGCGGGAACGTCACCGCCATTCTCGTCGACGACCCGAATCCGCTGCCCGATCACGTTGGCGACCCCTTGACGGGACTTCAGTTTCGCCTGCTGCGGCATCGACAGGCTGTTCCACTCGCTGCGCCATTCGCAGATCCCGGCGGGTCCATACGTTTCGGTCAGGCCGTAAAGATGGGTGATGTCCATACCGAGCTCGGCCAGGCGCTCCAGCAGCGCGGGAGTCGGCGGGGCGCCGCCGGTGCCGATGCGCACCGGCCTTGGCAGCCTCGCCTTGTCCGCACCCGTGTCCCAGATCGTCATCGCAAGAACCGTCGGAGCAGCGCAAAAATGGCTCACGCCGGATTCGCGCATGTGCCGCCAGATCGCGGACGCCTCCACTTTCGGCAAGCACAGATGTACCGCGCCCATCGCCGTCACGGCCCATGGGAAACACCAGCCGTTGCAATGAAACATGGGCAGCGTCCAGAGATAGACGGAGTCGCTGTCGAGCCGCATGTGCAGTGCCATGGCCAGCGCCTGCAGGTACGCGCCGCGATGGTGATACATGACACCCTTGGAGCGTCCGGTCGTGCCGCTCGTATAGTTGATGGCGAGGAGCGCGCGCTCGTCCGCAACCGGGTGCAAATACGGGTGGGCGCCCGCGATCAGTCCCTCCAACTCGTCCGCCGCGCCGCCGGCGCGCAGCAGGCGCATCGACGGGCCGACCAACTCGCTTGCACGTCCCGCGGCGACGGCGAACTCGTCATCGTAGACCAGCACCGAGGCCCCGGAATGACCGAGGATGTCGCCCAAATCGGCTGACGTAATGCGAGTATTGAGCGCGACCAGGACCGCACCCGCGAACGGCACCGCGTAATGCGCGGCCAGCATCACATGCGAGTTTGGGGCAAGGACGGCGACCCGGTCGCCCGGCCGAACCCCGAGCGCTTTCAATGCCCCGCTGAATTTGAGCGAGCGGTCCAGAAATTCGCCGTACGTGAACCTGAGCGTGCCGTCAATAACGCCCGTTCGGTCCGGAAAGATCTGCGCGGCCCGATGAAGGAATGCGGTCGGCGTCAGGGGTTCGAAATTGAAATCGGATGGCATAAGCAAATCCTTCAGCCGATAGCCAAGTTCAGTGAACAGGCGCGTTTGTTCACCGCGGGCGCGTCGACGTCGGGGCGCGACGTCTTTCGACGCTGATTCCTCGTCGCAGAGCCCGCAGCCTTCCCGCGCAACCCGCAGGGCGTCGCATCTTTTCGGTATCGTACTTGCGCAAGGGGTGAGCCTGCCTGACGGTCTTCTGCAACTGGCGGGTTCGATCCGCTTACCTCTCCACGTGCGGCGAAACTGCTGCGGCAAATCATAGGCCGGCGCGTGTTCCTGTCAACGTCCGGCGATGCGCCTCGGTGCCGTCGGCCGATCCGGAGAGCCGGGTGAGGCCAAAACCGACCATGCCGGAAAGCGGATCCGCGTGGGGCCCCGGCATCCAGTGCTATCGTCCGTTGTGTGTGCCGGCGTGACAGCCTGTCGCCTTGAGCGTTTCCATGATCCGCGGGAAATCGGCGTTGATCGCGCACATCGGCTGCCCGACCGAGGCATTCAACGCACCGATGCATCGACCGAACCATCGAATGACTTCAAGCAAAATCCATGGAAGAGAGCCTTCATGAAAAAACGCAAACTGGGACGCACCGGCTTCGAGATCGGACCGCTCGCGTTCGGCGGCAACGTGTTCGGGTGGACGGTGGATGAACCGACGTCGTTCCAATTGCTCGATGCGTTCGTCGGGGCCGGATTCGATCTGATCGACACCGCGGATTCGTATTCGCGCTGGGTATCGGGCCACGAGGGCGGTGAATCGGAGACGATCATCGGCCACTGGATCGCCCGACGCGGACGGCACGACGACGTCGTCATCGCGACCAAGGTCGGTTCCGACATGGGCCTGGGATACCGGTGTCTGCGCAAGGAGTACATCATGCAGGCGGTCGAGCAATCGCTGCGGCGCCTGTCGATCGACGCGATCGACGTCTACCAGTCGCACTGGGACGACGACAAGACGCCGCTCGACGAGACGCTGGAGGCGTACGGGCGCCTGATTCAGCAGGGCAAGGTGAAGGCGATCGGCGCGTCCAATCTCGGCGCGGAGCGCCTTGCCCTCGCCCTGCAGACCAGCCGGCTGCACGGCTATCCGCACTACCAGACGCTGCAGCCGCTGTACAACCTGTATGACCGCAGCGATTTCGAAGGCCCTCTGCAGGCGCTCTGCGTGCGCGAGGACATCGGTGTCGTCACGTACTACTCGCTGGCCGCCGGGTTCCTGACGGGCAAGTACCGTTCGGAAGCCGACTTCGCCAAGAGCCCGCGCGGACCGGGCATGAAGAAATACCTGAACCCCCGCGGGCAGCGCATTCTTGCCGCGCTCGACGAGCTTGCGCGGCGCTACCACGCCACGCCGGCGCAGCTGGCACTTGCCTGGCTCATCCAGCGGCCCGGCGTGAGTGCGCCCATCGCCAGCGCGACCTCGATCGCTCAGCTCGATGAGCTGATCGCGGCGACGCGCCTCGACCTTGACGCGGACGCGATCGGCAACCTCGATCGGGCGAGCGCATGACGCCCGAACCCTTCGGCCTCGATCGCGGGCTGACCGATTACGGCGACCCCGATTTCGCCCGCTACTTGCGTCGCTCGATGGCGCGGTCGATGGGAATCTCGAAGGATCTGCTGTCGAAACCGGTAGTCGGCATCGCCATTTCACCCAGCGGCTTCAACAACTGCCATCGCGGGATGCCGGAACTGACCGAGGCGGTGTCGCGCGGCGTGCTGGCCGCCGGCGGGCTGCCGCGCGCGTTTCCGACCATTTCGCTCGGGGAAGTGTTCCTAAGCCCGACCAGCATGAAGTTCCGCAACCTGATGTCGATCGATGTCGAGGAAATGGTGCGGGCACAGCCGATGGATGCGGTGGTGCTGATCGGCGGCTGTGACAAGACCGTCCCCGCGCAGTTGATGGGCGCCGCTTCGGCCGGACGGCCGGCGATCCAGCTGGTGACCGGCCCGATGATGACCGGACGCCACCGCGGCGAGCGTTTGGGCGCATGCACCGACTGCCGCCGCTTCTGGGCGAAGCATCGCGCCGGCGAAGTGGACGCGAACGAAATCGCCGAAGTCGAAGGCCAACTGGCGGTCACGGCGGGCACCTGCTCGGTGATGGGCACCGCGAGCACCATGGCGTGCATCGCCGAAGCGCTTGGCATGTCATTGCCGGGCACCGCGGCGATTCCCGCCGTTCATTCGGCGCGGCTGGTCGCCGCCGAAGAGACGGGGAAGCGCGCGGTGCAACTCGCCCACATTCCGATCACGCCCGATCGAATCATCACCGAACACTCCGTCGAGAACGCGTTTCGCCTGCTGATGGCGCTCGGCGGCTCGACCAATGCGGTGATCCATCTGACGGCGATCGCCGGCCGCCTGGGAATTCGCGTTTCCGCCGAGCGCTTGAACGAGATTTCGGATCGAACGCCGGTGCTGGTCGACCTCAAACCGGTCGGCGAAGGCTACATGGAGGATTTCTACGCGGCCGGAGGTGTCGGCGCCGTGCTGCGCGAATTGCGCCCGTTGCTCCATCTCGACTGCCTCGGCGTGGACGGCTTCACGTTGCGCGAACGCCTCGATGAGCCTGCCGGATGGATCGACCGCAGCGTGATCCGATCGATGGCGGCGCCGGTTTCAACGGTCGGCGGACTCGTCGTCCTGACCGGCAGCCTCGCGCCGGACGGTGCCATCTTCAAGCGCGCCGCGGCGACGCCGTCGCTGTTCGAAACGGAGGGTCGCGCCGTCGTCTTCGAAAATCTCGACGATCTGTCGGCGCGCATCGACGATCCGGATCTCGACGTCGCACCCGACGACGTGCTGGTGTTGAAGAATGCCGGGCCGCACGGCGCCGGCATGCCGGAGGCGGGCTATCTGCCGATACCGGGAAAACTGGCGCGCGCCGGCGTCAAGGACATGCTGCGGATCTCCGACGCGCGGATGAGCGGGACCGCCTACGGCACCATCGTGCTGCACGTCGCACCGGAGGCCGCCGTCGGCGGTCCGCTGGCCGTCGTAAGGAACGGCGACCGGATCGCGCTGTCGGTCGCCCGGAAACGGCTGGACCTGCTGGTGGACGACGGCGAAATCAGGCGGCGGCTGCAATCATGGTCGCCGCCGCCGCGGCCCGAGCGCGGTTACGCATCTCTCTACCATGATACGGTGCTGCAGGCGCCCGAAGGATGCGATTTCGATTTTCTCGTCGGATCGCGCGCGAAGGGATAGCGATTTCTGCCGGCGCGAGGCCGTCGACGTCACCGCCTGACGCCCGCGGGCGCGGCAATCTCGCATGCGCGTTACGCGGACCCCGAGCGGCCGCGCTGCGTCAAAACGCACCGCTGCGGCGAATCCGCGCCTTCAGCGCTTCGATCTCGTCCAGCAGATCGAGGACCAGCGCGGCCCCCGCGGGGTTGAGTTCGAGATCCTGCGTCAGCCGCTGGGCGAGGCGCGCGCGGCGCAGCGACGCGCCCCCGAATTGCCAGCCTTGCGCCATCTGACCCGTCGGCTCGAGCACCCCCTCGACCACCCAGCTCGCGACCTGTTCCTGGTGCACGCCGCAGGCGCGGCACAGCTCGACCAGCGTCAGGTGGACTTCGTCTTCGACGATCCGGCCTTGAAGATAAGTCTTCGTCATTTCGCTCATGGCTGATCACCCCAGGAGATCGGCGCGCGGGTTGAAATCGAATGCCTTCGCCATCGCGCGATAGGCATCCTTCGCGCTTTCGGTATCGGCGGCAGGCAGGGCAATGGTCAATACCGCGTACATGTCTCCGGACGGGTTGCCGGGGATGCCCTTGCCCTTCAGTCGCAGTCTGCGGCCCGCGGCCGACCCTGGCGGGACGGTCAGCTGCACCTTGCCCTCCGGTGTCGGAACGGTGACCGAAGCGCCGAGCGCCGCTTCCCAGGGCGCCAGCGGCAGGTCGAGATAGACGTCCGCCCCATCGACGCGGAAATGGCGGTGCTCGAGGAACGCGATTTCCAGATACAAATCGCCGGACGGCCCTTCGCCGATGCCGGGCGCGCCCTGCCCGGCCAGGCGCAGATGTTGGCCCGGGCGAATGCCTTTGGGAATGGTGACATCGAGCTTGCGTTCCTGCGTCACGACGTGGCCGCCGGCATCGATCGTCGGCATGCGCAGCGAGATCGTGCGCCGCGCGCCAAGATACGCGTCCGCGAGGTCGATCAACACCTTGGCGTGATGGTCCTGGCCTTGCACATGCATCGCGTGCCGCGGCCCCCGCGCACGCCCGCTCTGGCGGCCGAACAGCGCTTCGAAAAAGTCGCTGAAGTCCCCGCCTTGCCCATCTCCCGACGTCGCGTCGCGTCCGCTGAACTCGAATCCGGCGTTCCAGTCCGGCGGCGGCTGGAAGTCCTGCCCGGTCTTCCACTGGCTGCCCATCTGGTCGTACGCGGCGCGCTTTTCCGCGTCCTTCAGGACGGCATAGGCTTCGCCCAGCTCCTTGAAGCGCACCTCCGCGTCCGGCGCTTTGCTGACGTCCGGGTGATATTTGCGCGCGAGCTTGCGGTACGCGCGCTTGATGTCGTCCTGCGCCGCGCCGCGCTCGACGCCGAGGATCTCGTAGTAGTCTTTGAATTTCATGGTCAGGATTTCTCTGCACAAATCGGGGCGGATTCCATCATGCGCCCATCGAGCTTCCGCATAGCGCCGGTGCGCCGGTCATGTCTGCCCACTGGCTCAAGGCTTGGTTTATTAGCCACGGAGTACACGGAGTCGACGGAGTTGATTCGATTCATCGACGTGCCGCTGCCTCGGCGCCGGAGCGCGGGATCCAAGACCTTACTCCGTGTCCTCCGTGGCCAAAATCCGCGGCGTGGATCAGCCCACCGCGCCAAAGAGCTTCCCCACACCGGCGGTCAGCCCCATCGCCAGTGCTCCCCAGAATGCGACGCGCGCCGACGCCTTCCACACGGGTGCGCCTCCGGTGCGGGCGCCCAGCGCCCCCAGCGCGGTGAGAAAGACCAGCGAGGTGCCGGCCACCAGCGGCACCAGCAGTTGCGCAGGGGCGACGAGCGCGGCCACCAGCGGCAAGGCGGCCCCCGTCGCGAAGGTCGCCGCCGACGTGAATGCGGCCTGCACCGGGCGGGCCTTGACCATTGCAGACATGCCGAGCTCATCGCGCGCATGGGCTCCCAGCGCGTCATGCACCATCAACTGCTCCGCCACCTGGGCGGCCAGTTCCGGCGTGAGCCCGCGCGCGACATAGATCGACGCCAGTTCGTTGTGTTCGGCAACCGGATGCGCGGCCAGTTCAGCGCGTTCGCGCGCGAGATCCGCGGCCTCGGTATCGGACTGCGAGCTCACCGACACGTATTCGCCCGCCGCCATCGACATCGCTCCTGCGACCAGTCCGGCGACCCCGACCACCAGCAGCTCGCTGCGCCCTGCGCTGGCCGCCGCCACCCCCACCATCAGGCTGGCCGTGGACACGATGCCGTCGTTCGCGCCCAGCACGGCAGCGCGCAGCCAGCCGATGCGGTCGGTGCGGTGCAATTCGGGATGGAGGGTACGAGGCATCAGGGTCCCTTGGGTGGAAGTCGAGGCGCATCCGCGCGCCGAGCTCGATGAGCACATCCGGCAGGCGGCGTGTGGTTGCGCGACCAAAGTGTACCAATGCCCGCCGGCCAATGCTTCGGAGCTTACGGCGAAGATCGTTCCGCGCCTCCCGCCCCTCGCCCTGAAGACAGGCGACCGATCGCCCCCCACCTTCGATGTTCTCTATAATGCACGCCGATGGCGGACCGGCGGCTCGTACCTCGCGTGACGTCGTCTTAACCATCGCACCGCGAAGAATTGGCGCAGCACAACGTCACCCGAGTCCCGGCTTCGCGCCGCGACCGCAGCCGCCGGGTGAACCGTGGCACGCTGATACATCGCTCGAAGGCGGCTCGCAGTGGTCGCTCGTCCGCAGATCGGCGGCGGCGGTTCGGTCTGAGCACTACGGCGCGCGAGGCGCGCCTGGCGGCACCGCGGCACGATTTCCAACCTTGGCGCGCCGCTGCCGGCGGCGCTTTCACGATTTCTGCGAAGGATTCCCGCAATGGGTAACACCCGACAGTACGGTCTCGCCGGCGTAATCGGCTGGCCAGTCGCACATTCCCGGTCGCCCACGCTGCACGGCTACTGGATCGAGCATTACGGACTGGCCGGCGCCTACGTGCTGCTGCCGGTTGCGCCAGAGCGTCTGTCCGTCGCGCTGCCCGGCCTCGCCGCGCTCGGCTTCGCCGGATGCAACGTGACGATCCCGCACAAGGTCGCGGCGATGCAACTCGTCCAGCGGGTCGATCCGTTTGCGCAGCGGATCGGCGCGATCAACACGATCGTCGTCGAGAAGGATGGCACGCTGTCGGGCTACAACAACGACTGCTTCGGCTACGTGCAGAGCTTGCGCGACGCCCGGCCAGACTGGCGCGCGGATGCCGGGCCGATCGTCGTCCTCGGCGCCGGCGGCGCCTCGCGCGCCGTAGTCGCCGGCCTCGCCGATTGCGGCGCGAAGGAGATT
>JAAFGU010000082.1 GCA_010365205.1 Aromatoleum sp.
CGTGACGGCGAGCCGACGGCGGCCGCCGTGCTGGTGCCGCTGGTCAACCGGCCGCAGGGACTGCAGGTGCTGCTGACGCAGCGCAGCGCCGGTCTGCCCGACCACCCGGGACAGATCAGCTTTCCCGGCGGACGCGTCGAGCCCGACGACGCGACGCTCGCCGCTGCCGCGTTGCGTGAAGCGGCCGAAGAAGTGGGTCTGCCCCCTGAGCGAGTTTCGATATTGGGCCAGCTGGCCGATTACGAGACGGTGACCGGCTTTCGCGTGACGCCGGTGGTCGGATGGGTCGAACCGCCGTTCTCGCTGGTTACCGATCCGATCGAGGTTGCAGACGCGTTCGAGGTGCCGCTTGCGTTCCTGCTCGATCCCGCGAACCAGCAGCGGCATCATCGAATGATCGGCACGCTGCGGCGCGACTACTGGGCGATCCCGTTCGGCGAGCGATACATCTGGGGCGCAACCGCCGCGATGCTGTTGATGCTCGACCGCACGCTGCGCTCGGGCGCCGTTTGACCACGCGCGCCGCGTCGGTCCGATGCTACCAGCCAATCACGACATCGGGATCCTCCTCTCGGGCGGCGGCGCGCGGGCGGCGTACCAGGCCGGTGCGCTGCGTGCCATCGCCAAGATTCTTCCGCGCAGCGAAACGACCCCGTTTCGCGTGATCTGCGGCACATCGGCGGGGGCGATCAACGCGGCGATGCTCGCCGTCCATGCGGATTCCTTCCACCGCGGCGTTGCGCGACTGTTGCGCCTGTGGCGCCGGATCGGCGTGAACGACATCTACCGCGCGGACCTTGCCACGCTCGCGCGCCACGCGGTGCGCCTGCTGGCGACCCTGGCCGGCGGCCCCAGCGCGCCCACCGGCGCGATATCGATGCTGGACAACAGCCCGCTTGCGCACCTGCTCGCTTCCACGCTCGACATGTCCCGCATTGGCACGCATCTCGACGCCGGTCGCCTGCGCGCGATCGGCATCAACGCGACCAGCTACGATTCCGGCCACGCGGTGACGTTTTTTATGGGAGCGCCGGACGTCGTCCCGTGGACGCGAACACGCCGGCACGGCCGGCCGGGCCCGCTGACGATCGATCACCTGATGGCGTCGTCGGCTATCCCCTTCGTGTTTCCCGCGGTTCGGCTTGCCGACGAGTTTTTCATGGACGGTTCGGTCCGGCAGACCGCGCCGCTGTCGCCGCCGTTCCATCTCGGCGCGCGGCGCATCCTCGTGCTCGCCGTCGGGCAGTTCAACGGGCAGGCACCCCATCATGCTCCGGAGCCGCCGCGATTCCCGTCGTTCGCGCAGATCGCCGGGCACGCGCTGTCGTCGGTGTTCCTCGACAACCTCGGCGGCGATCTGGAACGGCTGCAGCAGATCAACCGGTTGTTGAACTCGATGCCCGCGGAGCATGCGCCGGCGAGCCGCATCGACGCCCTGGTGCTCGGGCCATCGCGCGATCTCGGCGCCCTTGCGCTGACCTTTGCCGATCGAATGCCGCGCGGCGTGCGCTATCTGCTGCGCGGTTTCGGCAGCACGCGGGGGACCGGCGCCAACCTGCTCTCTTATCTATTGTTCGACCGCGATTTCTGCCGCGCGCTGATGCGCCTCGGCCACGACGATGCGATGGCCCGGCGCGACGAACTGGCGGCGTTTCTTTCGGGCAGCGACCCCGGCTATCTGCCGTTGTTCCCGCCGGAATTGCGGTAGCGGCGATGCGGGGTGTGCCTAAGGCGGGCGCGCCTCGTGTCCAGCAAGCGCGCGCGATGGCCGCGTTGACGCCGCGCACCTGATCGACGACGATTCGCTCCCTCGCCTCACCGCCTTCTACCGGCCCAACACGATGTCCCTCACGAACGGATCGCCGCGACGCCATTATTTGACCGGGCTTTCGCCGCACGGATGCCACCGCGTCGCGTATTTCGAATGGGGAGCTGCGGCCAATCCACGCGTCGTCATTTGCGTGCACGGGCTGTCGCGCAACGCCCGCGATTTCGACGTGCTGGGCGAGGCGCTCGCGCCGACGCACCGCGTGCTGGCGGTCGACATGCCGGGCCGGGGCGAGTCCGACTGGCTCGCCGACCCCAACGACTACGTGTTTCCCACGTACCTGACGACGCTGACGGCGCTGATCGCGCGGAGCGGTGCGGAAACTGTCGCCTGGGTCGGCACCTCGATGGGTGGTTTGCTCGGGATGGTCATGGCCGCGCAGCCAAAGTCACCCGTCGCGCGGCTCGTCGTCAACGACGTCGGACCGGTGATCGAGCCGGCCGCCGTGGCACGGATCGGCGAGTACATCGGCAAGGCGCCGATATGCGCAAACTTTGCCGACATCGAGAGATACATCCGGATCGTGTCGGCGCCGTTTGGCAAGCTGTCCGACGGGCAATGGGAGCACCTGACACGCACCAACGTCCGCCAGCGCGCTGATGGCCGCTGGGAGGTCGTGTACGACCCGGGCATCGCCGTGCCGTTCAGGACGGCGGCCGTGCCGCCCGACCTGTGGGCAATGTGGGATGCGATCCGCTGCCCCACGCTCGTGCTCCGCGGCACGGAGTCGGACCTGCTCTCCGTGGCGACCGCGGCCCAGATGGCCGCCCGCGGGCCAAAACCGGCGGTCGTCGAGTTCGCCGGTGTCGGCCACGCCCCGATGCTGCTGACGCCCGATCAGAACGCCCCGATCGTCGCGTTTCTCGTCACCTGACCGGGGAACCGGGAATTCAGCGACACGCGCCGCGGGCGCCCGCCGGCCGCTTCGCTTACAATCGCCGTCGCCCCCCTGCTCCGATACCCATGTCTCTGACGCTCAGCCTGCCCGTGCTCGACGCGCGGCCGGCCAATCCCCCTGAAATCCGGCCGGCCAAGGTATTTCCCTGGCTCGACGACCTGCTGACAAAAGATCCGGTCGAGGCGGCGCGCATCATCGGCGACTCGCTGGCCGCGATCAACCGGGTGACGATGAGCGAGTCACGCCGCCTGGAGCTGGCCGAGCGGTATTGGACGACCGCCGGCACGCTGTGGCCGTTCCTCGAACGGCAGTTCGCCCGCGCGACGCACCCGTTGTCGGGCGAAGCGCTCGAATCGGCGAAGGCGGCGTTGGGACTTGCGCACGAACTGTCCGTCGCCTACAAGCGTCTTCTCGTGCGCGAAGCCGACCGACGGCTGCACCTGACCGGCAACCGCCTGCTGGTGGCGCTGATCCATCGCTGCCTGCAGTGCACGGCGCGAGTCCTCATCAATAGCTATCTGTCGTACTCGCCGGTGCCGACGAAGACCTGGCTCGACGCCCACGCGGTCTATGCATTCTCCCGCCAGCGCGGGCTGCACCAGAACTCGATCGCGGTCGACCAGCCGGAAATGACGCCGGAGCGGGCGTACCTGCAGGCGCTGCTGCTGGCGCTGGCCAATCCGTACGGCTTTCTGCCGGGGCAACTCGCCACGGTGATTCGTTACCTGCAGGAGTTCTGTCACTGGGCGAAACTCACCGACGCGGCGCCCGTCCACCGGATGGCGAAGGCGGTGGCGATCATTCCCGTTGGTCACGATTTCCCGCCTTTTTCCGCGAACAAAGGCGGCTCGATCGAGGGCAGCAAGATCTTCCTGCTGACTTTCGACCTCGCGTTTCAGATACAGGAACAGCTTCGCGCGCTGGAGGCCGGCGGCGACGTTCCGGCGGGGACAGGCCGCGACCCGGCAGCCCGTCTCCAGTACATCGTGCTGCTGAAGCGCCTGTTGCGGCAGTGGGCAATCCCGCCGGCACGTCAGTTCAACCGGCTGCCTTCGCGCGCCCGCGTCGTCATGTGTGCGGGGCTGTCGGGCGTCTGGCAGTACAGCCGCGGCGCCCACGCCGGCGTCACGAACCTGCCGGCGGGGCTGCCGGCAATGACGCATTGCCAGGTCATCAACCACACTCCGGCCGGTTATGCTCTGCGGCAGGTCGACGCCCATCCGACCGCGTTGCGGATCGGCGATCTCATCGCGCTGCGCGTTGAAGGCCGCACCGGGCTCCAGGTTGCGATGGTGCGCTGGTTCCGGAACACGCTGAAGAGTAGTGGCCTCGAATTCGGCTGCGAACTGATCTCCGACGGTCCGGAAGCCGCCGCGGCCTCCGCCGAAGACTCGCCGGACGGCGCCCTCACCCCCGTTGTCGTCATTCCCGAGGATCCGGCGACGATGGGACCCGACGCCGCACCGGCGCAGATGATCGTGCCGGCCGGGACCTTCGGCGTCGAGCAGGCAGTATCGCTGCGGCGCGGCGGAGTTACAGGCTATGCGGTGCTGACCAAGCTCGTCGAGCAGGGTCCCGGCTTCGAGCTCTACGAATTCGCCGCCGTCGGCTGATCGTTTGCCATGACCCCCCCACCGAGCACGCCCGAGGCGTCCGCTTGGGAGCGGCTTGCCGTCGCCGCCGTGACGGCGCTGCTGATGCTCGAGATTCTCTGGGAGCTCTGGCTGGCGCCGGTGAAGCCCGGGGGCTCCTGGCTGGCCTTGAAGGCGCTGCCACTGGCCTTGGTGTGGCCTTCGCTCGCGCGTGGCGCCGTCAGGGCCCGGCAGGGCATGACTCTGCTGCTGATGCCCTATCTGGCCGAGGGCGTGGTTCGTGGTGTGAGCGAATCAGGCCGGCATGCGCTCGTGGCGTGGACGGCGGCGCTCATTGCCGCGATCGCGTTCATCGCGCTGCTGATGCCGTTCCGGAACGCGAAGCGAGCCAGGCGCAATCGGTGAGACGTTGCTCGGCGGCAACCGGCGGATGGTCGCCGCGAATCAGGCATCGCGCCGCGCATTGGCCAGACCCTTGGGCATCGGAAACACGACGCGCTCCAGCGCGCCGTCGAGTTCGCGGACGCGCGCGGCACCCAACGTCGCCAGGCGATCGAGCACTTCCCTGACCAGTATTTCTGGCGCCGACGCACCGGCCGTCACACCCACCTGGCGCCTGCCAGCGATCCATTGCGGCTGGAGCTGGTCGGCCCGATCGACCATGTAGGCCGGAATGCCGCGGTTGGCGGCGACCTCGCGCAACCGGTTGGAATTCGAGCTGTTGCGGCTGCCGACGACGATCACGACGTCGACCTGCGGCGCCATGAGCTTCACCGCATCCTGCCGGTTCTGCGTTGCATAGCAGATGTCGTCCTTCTTCGGTCCGATGATCGAGGGAAAGCGCCGCCGCAACGCTCCGACGATCGCCGCGGCATCGTCGACGGACAGCGTCGTCTGCGTCACATAGGCGAGATTGCCGGGGTCGTTGACGACGAGTGCGTTCGCATCGGTCACCGACTCGACCAGGTATACGCCGCCGTCGCATTGACCCATCGTGCCCTCGACTTCCGGATGACCGCGGTGGCCGATCATTACGATCTCGCAACCATGGTCGCGCATTTTGCTGATCTCGGCGTGGACCTTGGTCACCAGGGGACAGGTTGCGTCGAATACGCGCAACCCGCGAGCATCGGCCTCGACCCGTACGGCCTTCGATACGCCGTGCGCCGAGAACACCACCGTCGCGCCGGCCGGCACCTCGGAAAGTTCCTCGACGAACACCGCGCCCTTCGCCTTCAGGTCGTCGACGACGAACCGGTTGTGCACGACTTCGTGCCGGACATAGATGGGCGCGCCGAAGCGGCCGAGCGCCTCCTCGACGATCGCAATCGCGCGGTCGACGCCAGCGCAGAAACCGCGCGGATTGGCGAGCAAAACGTCCATCAGCCCTCCTTCGGCGGGTCGGCTCGGCGCGCGCGAAAGCTGTCGAGGATCAGCAGCGCAGCTCCCACGGTGATCGCGCTGTCGGCGACGTTGAATGCCGGAAACGCCCATTGGCCGTAGTGGAACAGCAGGAAGTCCACGACCTTGCCGATGATCAGGCGATCCCACAGGTTGCCCAGCGCGCCTCCGAGTATCAACGCCAGGCCCGCACAGTAAACGCTGCTGCCGCCGCGCCGCAGTAGCATCACGATCAGCGCGGTGGCCGCGACGGCGACCGCAGCGAAGAACCACCGCTGCCAGCCGGTTTCGGTCGCGAGGAAGCTGAACGCGGCGCCGGTGTTGTAGGTGAGGATCAGGCTGAAGAAGTCCGTGATCGCCAGGCCGGCGCCGTCGCGGAACGCCGCAACGATCGCCGACTTCGTGATCTGGTCGGCAACGACGATCGCGATGGCGAGCAAAAGCCACCCCCATCCGCGGCGGACTCCGGTCGAGACAGCGGCATCGGCGGCAATCATCGCCGTTGGACCTCAGGCATGCGCTCGCGGTTCGCCGCGGCCGAACAGGTTCGCAACGCAGCGACCGCACAGCGCCGGATCGCGGTTATCGGCGCCGACGTCGGCGCGATAGTGCCAGCAGCGCTCGCACTTGGGGTGAGCGCTCGGCGCCACCGCAATCGCCACCGCGTCGCCCCGCACAACCGTGGCCGCCGACGTTATCATCACGAAACGCAGGTCGGCGCCCAGACTTGCCAACGCAGCATGATCCTCGGGCGTCGCCGTGATCGCGATTTCGGCCTGAAGCGACGAGCCGATTCTCCCGTCCTTGCGCAGCGCCTCCAGCTCCTTCAGCACGACGGCCCGGACGGCGAGGATGCGACCCCATTTGCCGACGAGTGCCTCGGCGCCGCGCGGCACAGGAATCGCGTCGGTCCACACGCGGCAGAAGATCGACGGCTCGTCCGAATGCCCGATCCGCCAGGCCTCCTCGGCGGTGAACGACAGAATCGGCGCCATCAACTCGAGCAGCGCGTCGCGGATCAGCGCCAGCGCGGTCTGCGCCGAACGCCGGGCGCGGCTGGCGGCGCCCGCCGTGTAGAGCCGGTCCTTCAGCACGTCGAGGTAGAACCCGCCGAGGTCCTCCGAGCAGTACGTTTGCAAACGCTGGACGACGAGATGGAAGTCATAGTGTGCGTAGTCGGCCTGCACCGCTTCGGTCATCGCCCGCGCCGCGGCGAGCGCGTAGCGGTCGATCTCGAACAGCTCGTCGACTGGCAGTGCGTCGGCGGGACCGAAATCGGCGGTGTTGGCGAGCAGGAATCGCAGCGTGTTGCGAATCCGGCGGTAGCTCTCGACGACGCGCTTGAGGATCTCGTCGGAGATCGACATGTCGCCGGAGAAATCCGTTGCCGCGACCCACAGCCTCAGCACTTCGGCGCCGAGCGTGCTCGAGACCTTCTGCGGCGCGACGACGTTGCCCTTCGATTTCGACATCTTCTTGCCGTCGCCGTCGACGACGAATCCGTGCGTCAGCAGCGCCCTGTAAGGCGGCACGCCGTTCAGCATGCACGAGACCAGCAGCGACGAATGAAACCAGCCACGGTGCTGGTCGGAGCCCTCGAGATAAAGATCCGCGGGGAACGCGCCGTCCGGTGAGTGCGAGCCTGCGCCGGTCCGGCGGCCATCCGGGCCGCCGAGGACCGTCTGATGCGTCGAGCCCGAATCGAACCACACGTCGAGCGTATCCGTGAGCTTGCGGTACTTCGCCGGATCGACGCCGAAATCCTCGTGCGTCGCCTCGAACCACGACTCGATGCCGCCGCGGTCGACCTTTGCCGCAGCCAGTTCGAGCAGCGCCATCGTGTCCGGATGCAGCGCGTCGGTTTCCTTGTCGACGAAAAACGGGAGTGGCACGCCCCACGTCCTCTGGCGCGAAAGCGTCCAGTCCGGCCGGTTGGCAATCATCCCGTGCAAGCGCGCCTTGCCCCATCCCGGGAAGAACTCCGTCGCCTCGATGCCGGCCAGCGCGAGTTCCCGCAGCGTCTTCGCCGCTTTCGCGCCATTCCAGCCCGACACGTCGTCCATGCCGGCGAACCATTGCGTCGTCGCGCGATAGATGATCGGCGTTTTGTGCCGCCAGCAGTGCATGTAGCTGTGCGCGTACTTTTCCGAGTGCAGCATCGCCCCGACGTCACGGAGCTTTTCGACGATCTGCGGATTCGCCTCCCAGATCTTTTCGCCGCCGAAGAATGGCAGACTGCCGGCATAACGGCCGTCCCCGCCGACGGGATTCAGTATCTCGTCGTCCTTCATCCCGTAGCTGCGGCACGACTGGAAGTCCTCGATGCCATACGCCGGCGAACTGTGGACGATGCCGGTGCCCTGCTCGAGGGTCACGAAATCGCCGAGATAGACGGGCGAAGGACGATCGTAGAACGGATGCCTGAAGCGGATCAGTTCGAGTGCCTTGCCCTTCGCCGTCGCCACGATGTGCCCTGCCAGTCCGTAACGCTTCAGGCACGCATCGACGAGGTCGACAGCCACGATCAGATGGCCACGCGGCGTCGCGATCAGCGCGTAGTCGATCGCTGGGTGCGCATGCAACGCCTGGTTCGCCGGAATCGTCCACGCGGTCGTCGTCCAGATGACGGCCATCACGGGGCCGGCCGGGAGCGCTGCGATTCCGAACGAGGCGGCGAGCTTCGCGCGGTCCGTGTCGTCGACGAGGAAAGCGACGTCGACGGCGACGTCCTGCCGGTCCTCGTATTCGACCTCGGCCTCGGCCAGCGCGGAGCCGCAGTCGAAGCACCAGTTGACCGGCTTCAGGCCACGATAAATGAATCCCTTCTGCAGCAGCTTGCCCAGCGTGCGGATTTCGTCCGCCTCGTTTCCGGGGGCCATTGTTGTGTACGGATGATCCCAGTCGCCGAGCACACCCAGCCGCTGGAAATCCACCTTCTGCCGCGCGATCTGCTCGGTCGCATAGATGCGCGCGAAGCGCTGGGTCTCGGCGGTCGGGATGTGCTTGCCGTGCGTCTTCTCGATCTGGACCTCGATCGGCATCCCGTGGCAATCCCATCCGGGAACGTAGGGTGCATCAAAGCCGGCAAGCCCCTTGCTCTTGACGACGATGTCCTTGAGGATCTTGTTGAAGGCGTGTCCGATGTGGATGTCGCCGTTCGCGTATGGCGGGCCGTCGTGCAGCACGAAGCGCGGCCGGCCGGCCGACGCGGCGCGGATCGCCTCGTAGACCTTGCGCTGCTGCCATTCCTTCACCCAAATGGGCTCGCGCCGGGCGAGATCGCCGCGCATCGGGAATGGCGTGTCGGGCAGGTTCAGCGTCGTCTTGTAGTCGGTCTTGAGATCGTCGGACATGCGGCGTTTGCTTCCAATCGTTGGACTTGCGGTGAAACCGGGGTCAGTGCGGCACGGCGTCCGTTCGGGAAAAGAACTCGCGCGCCTGTTCGACATCGACCTCGATCTGACGGGTCAGCGTCGCGAGATCGGGATAGCGCTCCTCCTCGCGCAATTTGTACAGGAATTCGACGACGACTCGACGACCGTAGATCGCCTCGTCGAAATCCAGGATGAACACTTCGAGCAGCG
>JAAFGU010000083.1 GCA_010365205.1 Aromatoleum sp.
GCGGCACCGGCGGCGGCCGCGGCGCGGGTTCCCGTCGGGCGAATCGACACCTTGAAGCGCATCCGCGAGACCGGCGCAATTATCCTCGGCGTGCGAGATTCGTCGGTGCCGTTCTCTTTCCTCGACGTACAGAACCAGCCGCAAGGCTATTCGGTGGATCTTTGCCTGAAGGCGGCCGACGCGATCAAGGCCGACCTGAAAATGCCGCGGCTCGAGATCAAGTTCCTGCCCGTCAGTTCAGCCAACCGGATCCCGGCGCTGCTCGAGAACAAGATCGACCTGGAATGCGGGTCGACGACCAACACCCGCGACCGGCAGAAACAAGTGGCGTTCGCGTATACGACCTACGTCGCCGGCATCAAGATGCTGGCGAAGACGTCGTCCAACATCAGCGGCATCGAGGACCTGCGCGGCAAGAAGGTCGTTGTGACCAAGGGCACAACCAGCGAGAAAATGATCACCACGCTCAATGACGAGCGCCTGCTCAAGCTGACGCTCATCGAGTCGCCCGACCACAACGAATCGTTCAGAAAGGTCGAGAGCGGCGAAGCCGTGGCGTTCCCGATGGATGACGTGCTCCTCTACGGCCTCATCTCGAAGTCGAAGAAGCCCGAAGATTTCGCGGTCGTCGGCAAATACCTGTCGGTCGAGCCGTACGCGATCATGATGCGCAAGGACGAGCCGCAGCTCGAGCGCATCGTCAACCGCGCGCTGAACGAACTATTCCAATCGGGCGAAATCCGGCGCCTGTACGCCAAGTGGTTCACGACCAAGGAGCTGACGGTGCCGCTTAACCAATATTTGAAGGAGGCGTTCTCGGTGCCGAACACCTATCCCGCCTGGCCATAGT
This sequence comes from Aromatoleum sp., assembly GCA_010365205.1. Classification (GTDB taxonomy): domain Bacteria; phylum Pseudomonadota; class Gammaproteobacteria; order Burkholderiales; family Casimicrobiaceae; genus CAIWHR01. The sequence continues at coordinate 851 of JAAFGU010000083.1, forward strand.
TCCACCGCCGGTGCGTGTCGCGAAAAAGCCCGGTTCCGGCCGGGACTGTTTCGCGGTACGCGGGGCCACCCGTCAGTCGACACCGACGATCTTCGCCGCCATCGCGGCGGAAAGTTCGCCCTTCCATGGCCACGGCGCGAGCAGCGTCGTGAGCACGAGTTTCTCGAACTCCGGCTGGAAACCGGCGATCACCCGGCCCGGATCGGGACACAACCCACGATCGGTGATGAGCCCGAATTGCACCTGCCCGTTGTAGGAAAGAATCGACACACCCATCCCGATATCTCCGGACTGCGGCACCCAGAACATGAAGCGCCCGATTTTCGCACCCGCCATGAACAGGGGCTGCTGTGGACCGGGGACATTGGTCATCACACTGGTGGCGTTGCGTGCCAGAGCGATCAGCAACTGGTCCTGCAGCAGCTTCGGTCCGGCGCCGACGGCGGCCAGAAGACCGAGCGTCAGGACCGGCTGGTAGCTGTTCTTCAAGGCCCGCATGTTGGCGCGCACCGCGTAGAGGCGCTCTACCGGATTCTCGATGCCGATCGGCAGATCGAGGAACACGAGCCCGAACTGATTGCCGAGCTTCCATGCTCTCTCGGGCGGGCGCAGGTTCACTGGCACCAGCGCGCGGACCATCACGCCGTCGGTCGAATCGCCCTTGCGCACGAGATACTCGCGCAGCGCCCCGGCCACGCATGACAGCAACACGTCGTTGATCGAGGCGCCGAGCGCCTTGCCGACGGCCTTCACCTCGTCCAGCGCAATCGGGGCGGCCCACGCCACACGCTTGGCTACCCCCGGGGTGCCCTTGAACCGGGTCGCCGAATCCTGCCCCATCAGAGCGAGTCTTGCGATTTCCGCGGTCAGCGCCCCGCCCCGTTCGGCCAGCGCTGCGGCCTTCGCTGGATCCTGCCAGATCGCGACGCCTTTCTCGATCAGCGTCGAGCCAAGCTTGAGCGCCGCCTGCATCGCTCCGGCGAACGGTTCGATCATTTGGCTCTGCGCGTCTCCTGCTTTCCCCGGGGGTTCCTTTGTTGCCGGGGGCGGCGGCGGCGCGGGATGCCCGCCCGCTCCCGAGTCGCTCATCGAGAGCAGGACCTGTATCAGCGCGATACCGTCGGCGTAGCAGTGGTGGATGCGCGCGATCAGCGCGCTGCCGCCCTCGAAGTTGTCGACCAGGTGGAACTGCCAGAGCGGATGCGCCGGATCGAGCGGCGTACTCGCGAGGCGAGAGACCAGCGTCTGCAACCCCCGCGTCCCGCCACGGCCGGGGAGCGCCAGGTGCGTGAAATGATGATCGAGGCCGAACGCGGGGTCGTTCTCCCAGTACGTCGCGCCGTGCATCTGCACCGGCCGCTGCCGGAACCGCGCGTAACGGAGAAAGCGCTTCTCGATCGTCGCCTTCATCCGGGTGAACGACACTCGCCCGGGGAAGATCAGCACCCCGCAGATCATCATCAGGTTGCTCGCGCGATCCATCCGCAGCCACGCGGTATCGACAGCGGAGATTTTTTCGCGCCGAAGGGAGGCCATGCGGACAGGAAGGGCAGGTGGGCGAGAGGGCGCCGGGAGGGCGATACCGTCGTGCCGCGAGATCTCCGCGGCGCGTCGTTTGCACGCGTTTTCGGCTTCGCGCTAAAGTAGCACAATCGCCGTGGCCGGAAATGCCCACCGAGGAGGACGCACGATGGCAGCCGCACCGAAGAAGGACGATCTCAAAGCGAAGTTCGAGGCGGCCGCCGCAGCGGCCAAGCAGACGAAAAAGAAACCGGACAACGCGACGCTGCTGAAGCTCTACGCGTTCTACAAGCAGGCCACGGACGGCGACGTGAAGGGTGACCGGCCCGGCGGCTTCGATTTCGTCGGCGGGGCGAAGTACGACGCCTGGGCCAAGCTCAAGGCATTGAGCAAGGACGAAGCGATGCAGAACTACATCAAGCAGGTCGAAAAGCTCAACCGCGACTGAAAGCGCGGAGCCCCCGCGCGACGCCCCGAGGGCGTGTGCGCCGCCGAGGGCCCCGCAATCATGCGCTCTGTCTGCGTGCCGACTTCGGGGCCGACGGCGGCTTGCGAGCGCCCTTTGCGGCGGATTTTTTCGCGGCCGGCTTTTTCACCGGCTTGAAGCCCGGCGTCCCGCCCGCCTTCGACGTGCCGCCGGTCGACTTGAGCAGCCGGTTTACCGCCGCCGACAGTTCGTCGACGCGAACGGCCAACCGCTGGACGTCGTTTTGCGTGAAGATGCCGAGCTTCGACAAAGCGCGCGCCACACGATCTTCGAATACCTGTTCCAGCTTGTCCCAGGTTCCGCCCGCCATGTCCTGCATCTCCTTCGCTGTCGCCTTCGCGGCGCCGCGCGCCGCCGCCGCGGTATCCGACGCCGCCTGTCGTGTTTTCCGCTCAAGATGTTCGCCGTGCTTGACCAGCGTTTCGAACACCTTCGTTCCTTCGGCTTGTGCGCGGGCGAACGCGCCCAGCCCGGCCAGCCAGATTTGATGCGAGGAATCGCGAACCATTTTCGCAAGGTCGCCCGACCTTGGGGCCGCCCCGGTTCCCATTTCCGCCTTCGCTTTCTTCAGCATTGCACTCTCCCGCTGTTGCGCTCCTCTTTTGCCACCCGCATTTGCCAACGGCCGGCCGATCACCTCATGACCGGCATTCTAGGCTCTGCATTCTAGAGCAACCACTCTAAAGCCCGCGCGGGGGGCGATCGTCGTATTGCCCGAGGCGGCCGGTATAATCAAGCGTGCACGGCGCCGGGATGACCCGCCCATCAATCTTCGCCCGTCGCCGCGTTTCGCTGCAGGTCCCGGCGCGACCCCGGATCAACCGTGGCCGCCGCCCTCGTCCCGCATGGAGGAAGCTCATGGCGTATTTCGTTACCGGCGCGACCGGCTTCATTGGCCGTTTTCTGGTCGTTAACCTGTTGAAGCGCGGCGAGCCAATCTACGTGCTGGTGCGGAAAAGCTCCGTAAAGAAGTTCGCGCAACTGCGCGACGGATACTGGGGCGCCACCGACAAGCAGGTGATCGCCGTCGTCGGCGACCTTGGCAAGAAGAACCTGGGCGTGGCCGACGCCGACTTGAAACGACTCAAGGGGAAGGTCAAGCACTGCTTCCACCTTGCCGCCATTTACGACTTGTCCGCCAGCGCCGAGGACCAGCAGATCGCGAATGTCGAAGGCACGCGCAACGCCGTCCGGTTTGCCGAAGCCGTCACTGCCGGCTGCTTTCATCACGCGAGCTCGATCGCGGCGGCAGGCCTGTATGACGGCGTGTTCCGCGAAGACATGTTCGAAGAGGCCGAGGACCTCGACCACCCTTACTTCAAGACGAAGCACGACTCCGAGGGTGTAGTCCGGCGCGAATGCAGACGTCCGTTTCGCATCTATCGTCCCGGCTTCGTCGTCGGCGACTCGAAGACCGGCTACATCGACAAGATCGACGGGCCGTACTACTTCTTCAAGGTGCTCCAGAAGCTGCGGCGCGCGCTGCCGCCGTGGATGCCCATGATCGGGATCGAAGGAGGCCGCCTCAACATCGTGCCGGTCGATTTCGTCGCCGACGCCATGGATTTCCTTGCCCACAAGAAAGGGCTCGACGGCAAGTGCTTCCATCTGACCGACCCGGAGCCGCACCGGATCGGCGAGGTGCTGAACATCTTCGCCCGCGCCGGCCACGCGCCGCAGATGACGATGCGGCTGAACGCACGGATGTTCGGCTTCATCCCGGCACCTATCCTCTACGGCATCGGGTCGCTGTCGCCGGTCAAGCGAATGATCCGGGCAGTTCTGACCGATCTCGGAATTCCCAAGGACGTGTTCCAGTTCATCAACTGGCCGACCCGCTACGACAACCGGGAGACGACAAAGGCGCTGAAGGGCTCCGGCATCGCGGTGCCGCACGTCGAGACGTACGCCGCCAAGCTGTGGGACTACTGGGAGCGCAACCTCGACCCGGACCTCTTCATCGACCGCACGCTGGCGGGCCGCGTGAAGGACAAGGTCATCGTCATCACCGGCGGGTCCTCCGGGATCGGCAAGGCGACCGCACTCAAGATGGCCGGCGCCAACGCCAAGGTCATCCTCGTCGCGCGCGGCGAAGAAAAGCTCCTCGAGACCCAGAAGGAGATCGAGGCTGCCGGAGGCCGCAGCTGGATTTACATCTGCGACGTGTCGGACCTCGCGTCCTGCGACGCACTGGTCGCGCGGGTGCTGAAGGAGCACGGCGTCTGCGACTACCTCGTCAACAATGCCGGACGCTCGATCCGCCGCGGCGTCATCAATTCGTTCGATCGCTTCCACGATTTCGAGCGGACGATGCAGTTGAACTATTTCGGCTCGCTGCGTCTGATCATGGGCTTCCTGCCGAAGATGATCGCGCAGAAGCGCGGCCACATCATCAACATCTCGTCGATCGGCGTCCTGTCGAACGCGCCGCGGTTCTCGGCGTACGTCGCGTCGAAGTCGGCGCTCGACTCGTTCTCGGCGTGCGCGGCGTCGGAATTCCTCGACAAGGGTGTCAATTTCACGACCATCAACATGCCGCTGGTGCGCACGCCGATGATCGCGCCGACCAAGATGTACGAAAGCGTGCCGACGCTGTCGCCGGAACAGGCTGCCGACCTGGTCGTCGAAGCGATCGTCTACAAGCCGGTGCGCATCGCCACCCGGCTCGGCATTTTCGGCGCGATCAGCCACGCGGCAGCGCCGCGGCTCACGCAGATCATGCTCAATACCGCGTTCAACATGTTCCCCGACTCGGCGGCCGCGCAGGGCAAGAAGGGCGACGCGGCCCAGCAGCAGCCGCTGTCGCCGGAGCAAATGGCATTCGCCCAGCTCACGCAGGGCATCCACTGGTAGCCGTGTGGTCGTAGGTGGCTGCGCCCTCCCGGACGGCGCGCCCCGGCACTTGCAGCACGCAGCAACGCGTCCGGAATTCGCCTTCCGGTACCGATGCGAGTCTGTGCGGTTAACGCGGATTGCGAGCGGCTGACGGCGGCGACTGCGCCCGTTGGTCAGTCGGCGGCATCGCGAACGTCGTCGGGCTCTGCGCCCGGCTCCGCAGCGGACTCCGCGGCGGCGCGGCGCAATTCCTCGGCGACTCGCGCGAACGCGGACCGATCGCCGAGCAGCGCGTTGTGACCGATTCCGGTGAGCTCGATGTTGTGCGCGCCGACCAGCCGTGAGCTCGTCTGCGGCGCGATCATCGAGTCGTGCCACGACCACAGCGACACGGTGCGAGTCGGCCGCTGGGCGCCTTCGTCACGGTTCAGTTCCCCCAGCCATTCATTGCCCGGCCGCAGCTGCTGCAGGCAAGTTCCCGGAAACAGCCATGCGTGGACGCTGCCGTGATGCGGCGTTCCGAGCGTCATCAGGCAGCGCACGCGATTGCCGCCGTAGCGGCGAAGATAGGCGCGCGCCACCAGCCCGCCCATGCTGTGGCCGACGATGGCGACCTGCCGCGCGCCGGTGGCCGCCAGAATCGCGTCGATCTTTGACGCGGCCTGTTCGGCGAAGAGCTCAACCGATTCGAGCGGCGGCCCGTAGGAAAGCGTGTAAACGGGGCCGATCCCCTGCGTGGCGAGAAAACGCCGCAGACCAACCCAGACGCCGGCGTTGCACAGCACGCCGTGAAGCAGCAGCACGGGCGCACGCGCGGGCGCCGGCGGCGGTTCCGACACCAGCCAGCGGTAGAGCGCCATCCGCGGACCCGCGCGGCCGATCGCGCGCATTTCGTTCCAGAACATGCAAATGCTGGCCGGGAGTCCGATCCGCAGCGCCGGCCGTCGCGGGGCGCGAAAGATCCAGGCGAGCGTGAACCAGGCGGTTGACGCCACGAAGGGGATCGCGAAATACAGCGCAACCGCCCCGGCGGCGAATGGCCAGGCGTTCGCGCCGTGGAAGATTGCGTAGGCGGCCCAGCCGATGTAGGCCACGGCGCCACCGAACAGAGTCGTGCCGAGGATGAGTGCGGTGACCATCGCCGGCAATGGTACCCGCGCGGCGAAAACTCCGCGAGCGCACCTCCGCCGTCAGGCCGGGACGAGCGATTTTCGGAAGCGATTGAGCTGCTGTACCGATTCGAACTGCTGCCCGAAGAGCGACGAGAGGTTCTTCAGGATCATGGCGATGACGCGTTTCTCCCACTTCTCATCGAAGCGGATCTGCTGATCGAGCCAGCGCTCGAGCCACGACGGATCCGGCAGGCGACTTTGCACCGTGTCGTTCGGGAAGAGGGCCTTGTTCACGTGCAGGTTGGTCGGGTGCAGCGGCTTGCCGGCGCGGCGCGCGCTGGCCATCAGGACCCCGATCTTCGCAAACGCGCGCTTGGCTTCCTCGCCGCTGCGCTCGATCGCCCGCTTCATGAAGCGAAGGTAGGCGCCGCCGTGGCGCGCCTCGTCGCGCGCGATCAGGCCGTAGATCTTCCTGATCACGGGCTCCGTGTGCCACTCCGATGCCCGGCGATACCAGTGATTCAGCCGGATTTCGCCGCAGAAATGGAGCATCAGCGTCTCGAGCGCGGGCGCGGGATCGAATTCGAACCGCACCGCGTGCAACTCCTCCTCGGTGGGGACGAGGGCGGGGCGGAAGCGGCGCAAATATTCCATCAGAACCAGCGCGTGCTTCTGTTCCTCGTAGAACCAGATCGACATGAACGCCGAGAAGTCGCTGTCGTCCCGGTTGTCGCGGAGGAACATTTCGGTCGCCGGCAGCGCCGCCCATTCCGTGATGGCGTTCATCTTGATCGTCCTGGCTTGCTCGTCGGTAAGCAGCGCCGGATCGAACGCGTCCCATGGGACGTCCGCACCGAGATCCCAGCGCACGTCCTCGAAGGCCTTGAACAACTCCGCGTAAAGCATAGCTCCGCCTGGTCGTTAACCCGTTGGGATTGTACTGTGCCGCTGCGCAGATTTCGGTCACCCAACGTACACAATGTTCGATCCCCGGCTTACGCGGGATCGCCGCTCGGACGCGCCTGGAGGGGGCCACGGCGGCGGTCGGCGCATGCGCCGGGCGTCCCTCCCGCCTGGGGGCCGGCGAGCGGGAGCTTGACCGGTGTCAGACACCGGCCTCATTCACCATGAGTGCTGTATGGGAATTTGCCGGAGCCAGCGCCTTTGCGTAGGCAGAAACGATGGAGGCTCAGCGATCGGCGGTTCCGAGGTACTGCGAAACCTGTGCCCAGTGCGTACGCCAGCTCTTGAGCGCGCCGATCGTCGCGGCGATATCGGGGATCAGCACGACACCGGGCAGCGTCTTGCGCACGCGGCGCGTCATCTCGCCGCCCGCCCACAGCGTCATGGTCTGCGGCAGTTGGCGCCGCAGCATCGCGAGACCATCGCTCGCCTGCCGGACCGGGAATGCCGCGGAGAACGACAGCGCGACCAGGTGCACCTTGTGTGCAAGCGCCGCGCGCCGCAGGTCCTCGAGCGGGGTCTGCACGCCGAGCGAGATGCACTGCGTACCCTCCGGCACCAGCAGCGCCTCGACCATCAGCAGGCCGAGCCCGTGTTGTTCCCCGGGAAACGTCGTCAACAGCACCCGCGGACTCCCCGACTGGCGGGGAAAGGCATTGATCGCCGCGCGCAGCGCGATCTGCATCTGTTCGGTGTAAAGATGCTCCTCGAACACCTGCAGATCGCCGCGCATCCACGCCTCGCCAACAGCGCGATTGAGCGGCGTGATCGTCTCCAGGACGAACTTCTGCAGTCCCTGCCGCATCAGCATGTTGGCGAGCGCATGCTGCAAACCCGGAGCATCGTGGGTTTGCAGCAGCGTGAGGATGTCCCGCTCGATCGCAGGCGCGATGACGTCCCGCCGCGGTCCCGTGCGCGCCTCGGCGAGCGCACTCAGTTCGCCGAGCGAACTGTGAATGATCTTGCCGGGCCTCGATCCGACGTCCATCAGGCGCTTGATCGCGCGGAGCTTGGCGACTTCCTCCACCATGTACTGGCGCTCGCCGTTGTCGTCGCGGCCGGGCTTGGGGAAACCGTAGCGCCGTTCCCACATCCGCAGGACGTCTTTCGAAAGACCGGTCTCTCGCTCGACGCCGCTGATATTCAGGAGCAAGCCGGGGTTTTCGATCAGGTTGTGCATTTGTCCAGGACGTCTGGTTGACACGTTCGAGTATACCCGTTATTGTACAGTTTGCGTCCAGAATTGTCCATGACAAAACTATGGTTTGTAGTGATCAACCGGTCATTGTGCCCACCCTGATCGACCGACTTCTCCGCCCGACCCGTCGGCACCGCTGCCGACGGGTCGCATTTGCGCTGGCGGCCGCGCTCGTGATCGCCCATCCGGCCAAGGCAGCCGCCGCTGAGGCCGACGGAACCCTGTACCGCGCAGCGGCAGTCGCGGCTTTCCGCTTGGCGGCGGCGCCGGTCAGCGCCGATA
>JAAFGU010000084.1:0-9244 GCA_010365205.1 Aromatoleum sp.
CGACTGCCGCCGCTCGTGCGAGGCTCGGCCGCCCGCATCGACGCCGGCGACGACGTGATCGTGATCGGCCGCGGCGGGCGCTCGCATGCGCTGAAGGGCCAAGTCTTCGCCAAGCGCGAGTTTGCCGGCTACTGGGAATACGTGCTCGACGAAGCGCTGTTCACCACGCCCCCGCATCCGGAATGGAGCGGTGCCGCGCTGGTCGACGAGAGCGGACAGCTCGTCGGCATCGGCTCGCTGTTCGTCCAGGAGGAATTCGAGGGCGACACGGTCAAGGGCAACATGTTCGTGCCGATCGATCTGCTTGCGCCGATACTCGACGACATGCTGGCGTCGGGCCGGCCGCCCGGTTTGGCGCGGCCGTGGCTCGGCATGTACACGGTCGAGGACAAGGGGCGGCTCGTCGTCAGCGGCCTTGCCGACGGCGGGCCCGCGGATAAGGCCGGCGTGCGGCCGGGCGACGTCGTCATCGAAGTCGCCGGCGACCGCGTCTCGGAGCTGGCAGAGCTCTTCCGCCGCGTATGGCGACTTGGTCCTGCCGGTACCCAGATTCCGCTGACGCTTGCGCGCAACGGCTCGCCGGTGCAGTTGAAAGTACGCTCGGCCGATCGCGGCGATTTCCTGAAGAAGCCGAGCCTTCAGTAGTGCACGCCGTGTTGACTCTGCCGCGCTTGTGCGACGCTGGCGGCATCGGCTATTGTCCGTGACGGTACTCGCGCGTTCGATCCGGCATCGAGCCGGGCAAAATGGCAAGGAGGAGTGACGTGAACATCCGCCGCGTTTGTACATTCGTGTTGACGGGACTTTTCGCCGCCGCGCTGCATGCGCAGGCGCCGCCGCTCGCGCCGCTGCGCGTCATCACCTTCGACGGCGGCTGGAATCTGCCCGTCTGGGCGGCGCAGCGCCAAGGCTACTTCGAGACGCAGGGTGTGGCCGTGCAGATGACGTATACGCCGAGCTCCGGTTTTCTCGTCGCCGGATTGCTCGACGGCAAGTTCGACATCGGGCTGGCGCTTGTCGACAACCTCTTCGCCTATCAGGAAGGGCAGGGCGAGGCGAAGATTCCGGATAATCCGGATCTGTTCGCGTTCATGGGCAGCGACGGGGGCTTCCTGTCGGTCGTCGCCGCGCCCGCCGTCAAGAGCTTCGCCGATCTCAAGGGCAAGACGCTGTCGGTCGACGCGATGACCACCGGCGCCGCATTCGTGCTGCGCGAAGTCGCCGCGCGCAACGGGCTCGGCGAAGGCGATGCCATGTACGTGCGCGCCGGCGGCACCGCCAATCGATACCGCGACCTTCTCGCGGGCAAACATGAGGCGACGCTGCTGCGCACGCCGTTCGAGTTGCTGGCGCAGAACCGGGGCTTTCGCCAGATCGCCACCGCCGAAACGCTGGGGCCGTACCAGGGCACGGCGGGCATTGCGCGCCGGTCCTGGGCGCGCGAACACGAGGCGGCGCTGGTCGGATTTCTACGTGCGTACAAGGCCGCCATGGACTGGCTCTACGACCGCGCCAACCGCGACGTCGTCGAGGCGCTGCTCGTCGCCAACATCCGCGACATGACGCCCGCACTGGCCAAGCAGTCGTACGACCTGCTGCTGGCCGACAAAGGCGGACTGACACGCGACCTCGCACTCGATCCCGCGGGCCTGCGCACGGTGTTGGAACTCCGCAGCAAATACGGCACGCCGCAAAAGACGTTGACCGACCCGATGAAGTACGTCGATCTTTCCTACTACGATAAGGCCCTCGGCAAGCGTTGAGCGGCGGGCAGGAGCATCAGCATGGCGAAGAAGAAGGCGGCCGAGCCGCGGATCATCCGGCCCGACGACATCGACCCGCACCATCACTGGGACCGGCCACTGCAGGCGCCCGGACACATGCAGGTCGATTTCGAGGAGCGGGTCAATTTCCGCCGCCTCCACGATTACCGGCTGGCGCGCACGCGCGCAGCACTCGCCAATTCCGGATTGGGCGCGCTCTTGTGCTTCGACCAGCACAACATCCGCTACACGACGAGCACCGTCATCGGCGAATGGGCGCGCGACAAGCTGACGCGCTACTCGCTGCTGACCGGCGGCGGTGACCCGTACATCTGGGATTTCGGCTCGGCGGCGAAGCATCACAGGCTGCACGCGCCATGGCTGCATCACGACCACTGCCGCGCGGGGCTCCTCGGCCTGCGTGGCGCGGTGGGCGGCGACTACGAGCTCTTCCGCTCGGCCGCCCGCGAGATCAAGGCCCTGCTCGACGAAGAAGGTGTCGGCGACATGCCGCTCGGGGTCGACGTGGTCGAGCCGCCGATGATGCTCGAACTGCAGAAACTCGGCATCGAAGTCCGCGACGGCCAGCAGACGATGCTCGCGGCGCGCGAGGTCAAGAACATCGACGAGCTCATGCTGCTCAACATGGCGGCGGCGATGGTCGACGGTGTCTACCAGGACATCGCCGAGGCGTTGAAACCCGGCGTCAAGGAGTCCGAGATCGTCGCGCTCGCCACCGCGCGCCTTTACTCGATGGGCTCCGACTGCGTCGAGGCGATCAACGCAATCTCGGGCGAGCGCTGCAGCCCGCATCCGCACAACTTCACCGACCGGCTGATCCGCCCCGGCGATCAGGCGTTCTTCGACATCATCCAGTCGTACATGGGCTACCGCACCTGCTACTACCGGACCTTCAACGTCGGGATGGCCACCGCGTCGCAGCGGGACGCGTACCGCAAGGCGCGCGAATGGATGGACGTCGCGATCGACCTGCTGAAGCCGGGGGTGAGTTCCGATCGCATCGCCGAATCGCTGCCCACCGCGCAGGATATCGGCTTCGCCAGCGAGATGGATGCGTTCGGGCTCAACTTCTGCCACGGGCTGGGCCTCGGACTGCACGAGCGGCCGCTGGTCTCGCGCCTGAATTCGCTGCGCGACCCGATGGAGCTGAAGGTCGGCATGGTATTCGCCGTCGAGACCTACTGCCCGGCGAGCGACGGCGTATCGGCGGCGCGGATCGAGGAGGAGGTGATCCTCACCCCGACCGGGCCGAAGGTGATATCGCTGTATCCGGCGCAGGAGTTGCCGATCGCCAATCCTTATTAGTTGTTAGGCTTCAGCACCGAATCGCGCGATAATCGAAGCTCTGCTCCGAAAGGAGGCAAGTCATGTTGCTGACCGCCGTCCTCATTCCCGCTGCCGAAGGTGGATTCACCGCGTTGAATCCAGAGACAGGCACGACCACTCAAGGGGAGTCGGTCGAGGACGCATTGGCCAACCTGCGCGAGGCTACCGAGCTCTATTTGGAAGAGTTTCCCTTGAAAACGTCGGGTCAGCCGCTGATCACGACGTTTCAAGTGGCTGTGAATGCCTAGCCTGCCGAGGGTCTCCGGCGCAGAGACCATTCGTGCGTTGGAACGGCTCGGCTTTGCGGTCGTGCGCCAACGTGGCAGTCACGTGGTATTGCGCCGCGCTGCTACAGGTTGCGTCGTCCCCACGCACCGCGAGCTCAAGAGCGGAACACTTGCAGGCATTCTCAAACAGGCCGGCGTCAGCGTCGAGCAATTCATTGACGCCCTGCGTTGAATCTGCGCCACATGTCTCCGCCGTTTCGACGGTCGCTGCCGCCGCATCGACGTTCAACCGACGGTTCTCGGCCGTGGAACCGGATTCGTGAATGGGAAGCGGCTTATGAAGCTGGGATGGATCGGGATCGGGCGGATGGGTTTCGAGATGGCGATGTGGCGCGCGAAGGCTGATGCCGATGTCGCGGGCTGGAATCGGATAGCGGAAACGGATTCTTGGATGGAAACTCGCGTATGAAGCTCGGATGGATCGGGATCGGGCGGATGGGGTTCGCGATGGCGGCGCGGCTCGCGAAGGGTGGCGCTGACGTCACCGTGTGGAACCGGACGCGTTCGAAGGCGGAGCCGCTCGCGCAGTACGGCGCGAAGATCGCCGATCGCCTCGTGGACCTCGCGCCCTGCGACATCGTGTTCGTCATGGTGTCGACTTACGAGGACGTTCGCGAGGTCCTCGTGAGCGCCGGCGGGCTGCTGTCCGGCGCCCGGACGCCGAGGATGGTGATCGAGTGCTCGTCGATTTCACTCGAAGGGTCGGGCCAGTTGCGCGGGGTGCTGCGCTCGCGCGGCGTCGAGATGCTCGCCGCACCCGTCTCCGGCAACGCGAAGGTGATCAAGGCGGGACGGCTGTCGTTCGTCTGCTCGGGACCGAAAGCCGCATTCGACACTGCGCTGCCGTACCTGAAGCTGATCGGCCCGTCGGCGAGCTACGTCGGCGAAGGCGAGCTCGCGCGCATCGTCAAGATCTGTCACAACGTCTATCTCGGCGTCGTCATCCAGTCGCTGGCCGAGATCACGATCCTCGCGCAGAAAGCCGGCGTGCCGCGGCATGCGTTCCTCGAGTTCATGAACCAGAGCGTGATGGGCTCGACGTTCTCGCGCTACAAGACGCCGGCGCTGGTGAACCTCGACTTCAAGGTGACGTTCACGCCGAAGCTGCTGCGCAAGGATCTCGACCTCGGGCTCGATGCGGCCAAACGCTACGAGGTGCCGATGCCGCTGGCGTCGATCACGCGCGACGTGATGCAGACGCTGATCGGGCACGGATTGGGCGACGAGGATTTCGCCAAGCTCATCGTGCTGCAGGCGAAGGCGTCGGGCCTTGCACTCGAACCGGAAAACGTGTCGGTCGGCGACGGGCTGAGCTGACCATGCCGATGAGCGTTGGTGCCGCGATTCGGACGACGGCTGCGCTGGTCGCTGGCCTTGCATGCGCAATCCAGCAGCCGATCGCATCCGCCGCGCCGCTGCAGTTCACCATCATGCCGAGTAACACATACGGATACCTGACCGAACTCGGCGACACGACCATCACTGTCTTTCTGACGCCAAGTTTTCCGGGCCCGGTGTTCGGCGCGCACTTCCAATGCGGTGCATCGGTGTTGGTAAGCCATGGAGAGATAATCGTCCAGACTATCCTCGATGCCGGCGAGCCTTCGGCCGGACCGCCATGTCAGCGCGGTGTGGCCGCAGTCGCCGGTGTACTTGAGCCCGGACATTGGCTTGTAACCGCTCACCTGTTTCTGCCGGACGGCACGACCAACGACGTCACTTATTCTTTCGACGTCGTTCCACGAGGCAACAAATGCAATTGGGACCCCCCCCACAACACGAGACAGGGATATTTGACGAACAAGACGCCGGAAGAATTTCGGCTCGCCTTGGCCAACGACCCGGACTATCGTGCGCAGCTCGGAGGCATCGCCTATGTCAGCCCCTACTACATAGAGAATGTCGTGGTTTTCGCGTTTCCGCCGCTGGACGATCTTGTGCGGGTAGAAGATCGACTTCAACGCTCCGGCGAGTTCTCACGCTTCGACGGATCCGGCATTACCTGCTTTTCGCCGTCCCCCGACGACAAGAGGGTCCCGGCCGTCGAATACTACGATGCTCGACTGGACCACTACTTCTTCACATCGGACGTTGGCGAGCAAGCGGCGATCGATGCGGGCCAGGTCGGCGTGGAGTGGCAACGAACCGGCAAATCGTTCCCGGTTGTGCTTTACCCCGGATGCCCAAATGGAGACCGCGGAATGCAACGGATCTACCGATTCGCGGGAGAGCCCTATGTCGGCCCGAATTCCCATTTTTTCACTGTCAGCCAGGACGAGTGCGGCGTGGTGCGTGACCGGAAGGACTGGCATTGGCAATTCGAAGGGTCGCCTTTTTGGGCCATCCCACCGACGGCCGGCGTGTGCCCCGACAGGACGGTGCCACTTTACCGTGCGTACAACGATGGCAAAGGGGGCGACCCCAATCACCGCTATTCGATTGACCACTCCGTCATCGATGCGATGGTCGCGCAAGGCTGGATAGATGAAGGTGCGCGAATGTGCGTGCCCGAGAAACTATAGATTGCCCATGCCGCGAAGGTTCATTTGCGGTGGACGCACATTCGAAATAAACGAGGAGGCAGCAATGAAGACTGGGCGACTAGCCATATTGTTTGTATCAGCGTTGCTTTGGACCACCGCTGCGCTCGGTCAAGCCTACCCGACCAAGCCGGTCAAGCTCGTCGTGCCGTTCACCGCCGGGAGCGCCACCGACATCCTCGCGCGCACGATCGGACAGAAGCTCACCGAGCTGTGGGGCCAGCCGGTGGTCGTCGACAATCATCCGGGCGCAGGCGGCACCATCGGCGCGGCGCTCGTCGCCAAGTCGGCGCCGGACGGCTACACGCTGCTCGTTCATTCGGCGGCGCAGGCCTACAACGCTTCGATGTATCCGAACCTGAGCTACGACACCGTCAAGGATTTCGCCGAAGTCGTGCCGATCGCCGGCCAGCCGAACGTGCTCGTCGTGGCGCCGGCAACCGGATACAAGACGGTGGCCGATCTCGTCGCCGCGGCAAAGGCGAAGCCCGGACAATTGAATTTCGGCTCCGCCGGCAACGGCAGCGGCACGCACATCAATGCGGAAAAATTTCGCTTGGCGGCCGGTATCGACGCGGTGCACATCCCGTACAAGGGGACGCCGGAGGCGCTCACCGACACGATGACCGGACGCATCACCTATTTCTTCTCGCCGATCTCGGCAGCGCTGCCGAACGTGCGCGAAGGCAGGCTCGTCGCGCTCGCCGTCAGCACCGGGAAGCGCTCCAGCGTGCTGCCCAACGTCCCGACGGTCGCCGAATCGGGGCTCCCCGGCTTCGACTACAATTTGTGGGTCGGTCTGTTCGCGCCGGCCGGTACGCCGGCCGACGTCGTCGACAAGATCAACAAGGACGTGCTCCGTTCGCTCGACACCGCCGATGCCAGGGAACGGCTGACGGCGCTGGGCGCGGAGGCGATGCCGATGACACCGGCGGAGTTCCGCAGGTTCGTGCAGAAGGAGATCGACGACTCGGCGAAGGTGATCAAGGCCGCCGGCATCAAGGTCCAGTAGCCTGTCTGCGGATCGGTCCCGGCGCGCCGGCCCTTCGAATGAATGCAACGAACCTGGAGTAAGCTTGCCGCCTTCCTCCCTTGTTGCGAAGGGTGGAATCACCCACTCGTCTGCACCGACCTGGAGACCCCTATGAAGATATTCCGCGTCGCACTCGCCGCCGGCGCCATCGCCTTGGGCTTCGCCGCCACCGCGATCGCGCAGGACAACAAGCTGCGCCTGATCACCTGGGCCGACTACGTGCCCGCCGACGTTCTCGCGCAGTTCAAGAAGGAATCCGGCATCGACGTCGAGGTCACGCTGTCGAACAACGAGGAGATGATCTCCAAGTTGCGCGCCACCGGCGGCGCCGGCTTCGACCTTGCGCAGCCGTCGCAGGATCGTATCGTCGGCCCGCAACAGGAGTTCGGCATCTACAAGCCGATGGACATGAGCAAGATCAAGACGGAGCTTTTCATACCGTCGATGCTGGACGCCACGAAGAAGAACACGACGCTGAAGAACCAGGTGTACGGGCTGCCGCACATCTGGGGCACTGACGGGCTGGTCGTCAACACCAAGCTCGCGCAGATGTCCGACTATCCCGACCTGTGCAATCCCAAGTACAAGGGCAAGACCAGCGTGCGGCTGAAGCGGCCGACGCTGCTCGCGTTCGCGTTCGCCGCCGGCAAGGACCCGTTCGCGCTCTACGGCGATACGAAGGCCTACACGGCGCTGATGGACGAAGTGGGCAAGACGCTGATCGCGTGCAAGGGCAACATCAAGTTCTTCTGGGACAACAAGGACCAGTTGCTCAACGGCGCGCGCACCGGCGAGATCGTCGGCGCGATGATGTGGGACACCGGCGGCTGGAAGTTGAACGGCGAGAACACCGAGATCCAGTACATCGCGCCCAAGTCCGGAGCGCTCGGTTGGATCGACACCTTCGCGCTGCCGGCCAAGGGCCGCAACGACGCCGCTGCCTACGCCTGGATCAATTTCAACATGCGGCCGGAGATCGCCGCCAAGGTTGCCGCGTCGGCCGGCAACTTTACCGCGTCCAAGGGCGCGGATCAACTGATGGACGCGAAGCTGAAGGCGCAGTTCGCCAAGAGCTTCCCGGAAGCGGCGCTGAAGAACGTCAAGTGGTATCCGGCGGTTCCGCCCGGCATCGAGGACATCGAAGGCAAGGTGCTCGACCGCGTCAAGGCGGCGAGCTGATCCGGCGCCGACCTCAGGCTGGTTTCGGAGGACGTGACGACGGCGTGCGCGAGCGCGCCGTCGTTTTTCCGGACCGCTCACATCCGGGCCGTTGATTTTCCCTGCGGGAGTTGATCTCCCAGCCTCGCTCGCGCTCCGACCCGACCCGCCCCTCGCCTTCCCATGCAGCAGGACCTCGAAGTCGACCGCGTCACCAAGCGCTACGGCGCGCACGCGGCCGTCGAGGCGCTGTCGCTGGAGGTGCCGCACGGCAGTTTCTTTTCCATCCTCGGCCCCTCCGGCTGCGGCAAGACGACGCTGCTGCGGATGATCGCCGGCTTCATCGCGCCGGACGAAGGCGACGTTAAAATCGGCGGCCGCTCGATGCACGGCGTGGCGCCGAACCGGCGGCCGGTCAACATGGTGTTTCAGCACCTCGCGCTGTTTCCGATGATGTCGGTCGGAGAGAACGTCGGCTACGGGCTTTCGCGACGCGGCGTGGCGCGCACCGAGATCGCGAACCGCGTCGACGCGATGCTGAAGCGCGTCGGACTGCCCGGCGCGCGGGACAAGCGGGTCGACCAGCTCTCGGGCGGCCAGAAGCAGCGCGTCGCCATCGCCCGCAGCCTCGTGCTCGAGCCGACGCTGCTGCTGCTGGACGAGCCGCTCGGCGCGCTCGATCTGAAGCTGCGCGAGCACATGAAAATCGAGCTGAAACAGCTGCAGGCGGATTTCGGCACGACCTTCGTCTACATCACGCACGACCAGTCGGAGGCGCTGGTGCTGTCCGATCGCGTCGCCGTGATGAACGCCGGCCGCTTCGAGCAGGTCGGCACGCCGCAGGAGCTCTACTACCAGCCGCGCACACCTTTCGTCGCCGGTTTCGTCGGCGCCAACAATCGGATCGCGGGCCGCGCGTCGCGCATCGACGGCGAAATCGTCGAACTCGCCACCGTCGACGGACTTGCCGTCCGCGCGCGGGCGAGCGGCACGATCGCAGCCGGCGACGCGGTCGAGGCGTTCGTGCGGCCCGAAGTCATCGATCTCGCGCGCGTCGCGGCGGAACTGCCGCCCGCCGCGCAGCGACTGTCCGGTCGCGTCGAGAGCCTGTTGTTC
>JAAFGU010000084.1:9358-14225 GCA_010365205.1 Aromatoleum sp.
TCGGGTTCGACGCGCAGCGCGCCGTCTGCTTCCCCGCGGGTGCGCATGGCCGCTAAACCTCCGATCGGCGCCGCGCCGGGATTGCCGTCGCTGCCGCAGGGGGCGACGCGGCTCGCGCTGCTCCTGCTGGTGGCGCCGGCGCTGGTCTGGCTGGTCGGCCTCATCGTGCTGCCGCATATCGAGCTGGCGATCCTGTCGCTGCGCGCGCGCGTCGCGCCGCGCATCTACGAGTTCAGCCTCAACCAGTACCGGACGTTCGTCGACGAGCCGCTGTACTGGCACACGTTCGTGCGCACGGCGGCGATGTCGATCGTCGCCACGGTGTGCACGCTGGCGATCGCGTTTCCGGCGGCGTGGTACATCGCGAAGATCGCGCGCGGCCGGGCGAAATCGGTGCTGTTCGTCCTCTGCCTGATCCCGTTCTGGGTCAGCGAAACGGTGCGCACGCTGGGCTGGATGATCCTGCTGCGCGAATCGGGCGTGCTGCCGCGGCTTCTCGTCGATCTCGGCATCACCGACGCGCCGGTCGAGATGCTCTACCACGATGCGACGATCCTGGTCGGCCTCGTCTACACGTCGATGCTGTTCATGGTCGTGCCGCTGGTCAGCGCGCTGGAGAGCCTCGACGATTCGCTGATCGAGGCGGCGTACGACCTCGGCGGCAACGGATGGTCGATCCTGCGCCAGATCGTCGTCCCGCACGCCGCGCCGGGCATCGCCGCCGGCTCGATCGTCGTGTTCATGCTGACACTCGGCAACTACCTGACGCCCACACTGTTGGGCGGCAAGAACTCGCTCTGGTTCACCGAACAGATCTATACCCAGTTCATCACGCGCTTCAACTGGGAGCAGGGCGCCGCATTCGGCTTCCTGCTGCTCGTCCTCTCGACGGCAATCGTCTGGCTCGGCCTGAAGCTGACCGGTCAGCGCTTCGGCGACGTGATGAGGCGCTCGTGATTCCCTCGTTGCCGCGGTCGCCGCTCTCGCGCTACACGACGGCGGGCTATGTCGCCGCGTTCTTCGTGTTTCTCTTCGTGCCGCTGGTCGTGGTCGCCGTGTTCGCGTTCAACGACGCGAACTATCCCGCGCCGCCGTGGCGCGGATTCACGCTGGACTGGTTCCTCGGCGGCGGCGAGCGCAAGGGACTCTTCGCCGACGGGCCGCTGCTGAAAAGTGTCGTCACCAGCGTGATCGTCGCCGCCTGGGTGACGATGCTCTCGGTCGCGGTGGGCACCGCCAACGCGTTTCTGCTCGAGCGCGCGCAATTCCGCGGCAAGTCGGCGCTGTCGCTCTTGATGCTCGCACCTTTGGTGATTCCCGGCGTCATCCTCGGAATCTCGATTCTCGCGTTCGCGAGCCGCCTGGCACAGTTCGCCGACGACGTCTGGGGCATGGAGCTGGATTTTCTGCGGCCCGGGCTGACGCTGGTCGTCGCCGGCCAGTTCTCGTACGTCGTGTCCATCGCCACGCTGACCATCGCCGCGCGCCTGAAGCGCTTCGACGTGACGCTCGAGGAGGCCGCGTACAACCTCGGCGCATCGCGCGGGGCGGTGCTATGGACGGTGACGCTGCCCTATCTCAAACCTGCGCTGATCGGCGCCGCGGCGATCTCGTTCCTGATGTCGTTCGAGAACTTCAACACGACGCTGATGCTGGTCGGCTCCGACCCGCCGCTGACCGTGATGATGTACGGCAGGATGCGCGAAGGCGCGACCCCGGTGCTGAACGCGGTCAGCCTCTTCCTGATGGCCGCGTCGGCGCTGATCGCGCTGGTGCTGTTGCGCAACTCCGCGCGCGACACCGTTGCGCGTTAGGATCGCCTTTCGGGCGCGCCGCCGCGGTCCCGCAATTCACTTCTTGATGAACCGGGCGATGCCGCTCGGGTGCTTGTTCTGCTGGTTGATCGACTTTTTTCCTTCGGCGTATGCTGAGGCTTCTTCTTGGCTTCCCTCGGAAGCTGACGGGACATGGTTTGCTCCCGTCGAACGCCGGGATCCTGGCGACCCTGACCATAGGCCCCGAAATGCGGGACGCACCACGTTTTCCACGCTCGCCCCAAATGCGGGACGCACCACGTTTTCCATGCTTGCCCCAAATGCGGGACGTACCACGTTTTCCGCTTGGCATTGCGCGATTCCCCACTTGGTCATGGAAAACGTGGTACGTCCCGCATTTGGGCGTACGTCCCGCATTTCCCGTCCGGCATTTGCTGACGGAGTCCGTCAGACTATTTTGAAAACACCTATGGCCCTTCGTCTCTCAGTCGCTCATCCACGGCGTACAGACCGCTGGGGTCTGTGGATCGTCACGGGTGCCGCGATGGTTTGTCTTTCCGCGAGCGGGATCGCGCATGCCGGAGGTGTTGTTGGCACTGGAACATCGGCGTCATGCACCGAGGCCGCGTTGCAAGGAGCGATTGCGAGCGGCGGTAGCGTCACGTTCAATTGCGGGCCTGCACCCGCCGTCATCGACTTTGGCACGACTGCAACCATTTCGGAGTCGCTCTCCATCGACGGTGCCGGCCTGATTACCCTGCGAAGCCTCCATCCGTCCCCCGGCACGTCTCTGTTCTTTGTGGTCAAGACTTCTGGCTCACTGACAGTTAGGGGCCTCACGCTTACGGAAGCCACCAATACGGCGATAGCGAATGCGGGAACGTTGATTGTCGAGGACTCGGAACTGCTCGGTAACGGGCCTGCACTTCAGAGAGGAGCGATCCGAAACGTTGGAACGCTTACCGTGCGGAACAGCGCGTTCATCAACAATCGCGCGATCTGGTCTTTCGACTTTGCGGGTCCAACTGGGGGCGCTGCGATCTTTTCCACGCCGCAGGCGACAACGAGCATTTTCAACACGACGTTTGTCGGTAACACGGCGGAATCAGGTGGCGGTGCATTGTTTATGTCGAGCGGTATGGTCGTCAACAGCACGTTTGTCGGCAACAGCCGAGCGTTTTCGAACCAGTACCTCGATACGCCGGGCGCGACCGTTCGTAACTCGCTGATCGTCGATAGCCAAAGCCTAGGCGGGAACTGCTCTCCACCGGGAATGGTAGGAGACGCCACTGTGACAAGTGTCGTCGACGGCGGCGGGAATTTTCAGTACCCGGGCACGACCTGCGGCGACACGATCCCCAGCATCGATCCGCAACTGCTTCCGGCGGGCTACTACGGGGGCAGAACACCCATCGCACCTCTTGCGGCCACCAGCCCCGCAGCCAACGCGGGCGTCGCCGCCAACTGCCCATCGGATGACCAGCGCGGACGTCCGCGCAACCGGGTTTCGTCGACGGGCACCCCAGTCTGTTCGTCGGGCGCAGCCGAGCTGTCGACGACCGACGTCAGCCCCGTCCAGAGTGCGGTCGAGTACTACTACGCGGCGCGCGACCACTACTTCTTCACGCCGCTGCCGACTGAAATTCAGGCGCTCGATGGCGGCGTGTTCCCCGGATGGGCGCGGACCGGCAGCGCGATTCCCGTCCTGGTCGACGCGGGTCAAGGTCTGCTCGACGATACCCCCGTGTGCCGGTTCTATGGCCTTCTCGCGGCTGGACTCGATTCACACTTCTTCTCCGCCTCGCCGCTGGAGTGTCAGGCGGTGATCGATCGTTTTTCGTATGCGTGGATTCTGGAGTCGTGGTCGGTATTTCAGATGTACTTGCCCGACGCCACGACCGGCACCTGTCCCGGCGGAACAAGCGCGGTCTATCGGCTCTACAACAATCGTTCGGATGTGAACCATCGCTACACGACGTCTGCTGCCATCAAGACGCAGATGCTGGCGCAGGGGTGGCTTGCCGAAGGCTACGGCAACGACGGCACTGCAATGTGCGCGCCGTAGTGCGACACCCGAAATGCGGGACGCACCACGTTTTCCACGCTCGCCCCAAATGCGGGACGGACCACGTTTTCCGCGATGAACGTCGCTTTCGAGCGAGGGCGGGCGGAAAACGTGGTCCGTCCCGCATTTCGGGGTGCGTCCCGCATTTCGGGGTGCGTCCCGCATTTCGGGGTGCGTCCCGCATTTCGGGGTGCGTCCCGCATTTCGCGGTACGTCCCGCATTTCGCGCATTTCGGGTTGCGACGGCGCGACGCTCCGCTTCACTGCTGCCCGCGAAACAGCGTCTGCGCCAGGTCGCGCCATCCTTCGGCCGAGCGCAGGCCGCGATGGTGAAAGTAGACGGAGCGTGCGAGTGCGGTGAACGCTCGCGTGTTGAGCGCCGCATCGACCAGCGGGTCGGGCACGCCGTGGTCGAACGCCCTGCGCAATAGGCGCTTGAAGAGGAATCGCGGCCGATGCCGCGCCAGCGCGCGTCCCGGGTCGCCGGCTCCCTCGGAGAGATAATCGGCGATCGCCTGCGCCGCGGCCCATCCGGAATCGAGCGCCGTATGAATGCCGCCGGCGGACAGCGGTGACACCAGCCCGCCCGCGTCGCCGATCAGAACGACGCCGCGCGCAGCAGACGGCGTCACCGGACCGCCCACGGGGATCAGCCCGCCGCGGCGACCAATGCGACGCGCGGCACCGAAGTCGAAAACCCGCGTGAGCTTGCGCAGGAACGCGGGGAGGTCGGGCTTGTCTGGCCGCCGGCATGCGAGCCCCACCTGCACCAGCCCGCCGTAACCGGGCACGACCCAGCCGATGTAACCTCGCGCCAGTCGCCGGTCGAGAAAGCAGTGCAGGCGATCGGGATCGATGCCCGCGATGCCTTCGTACTCGGCTTCGATCCCCAGCAGGAATTCGGTGTTGCGACCGAGGCCGAATTCCGCGGCGACTGCCGAATGTGGGCCATCCGCTCCCACGAGATACCGGACGCGCTCGCCGCCTCCGGCGAGCTCGAAGCCCTCGGCGCCACGGCGCGCGCCGT
>JAAFGU010000489.1 GCA_010365205.1 Aromatoleum sp.
ATCTCGGCATCGACCGGGATGATATTGGCGACGCGGCCGAGGCTCGCGTAGCTCTCGCCGAAGATGCCGCCGGTGCAGCCGCAGTCGCCGACCGCGACGACGAGCTTCGGCTCGGGCGTCGCATCGTAGGTGCGCT
Source organism: Aromatoleum sp. (assembly GCA_010365205.1). GTDB lineage: Bacteria > Pseudomonadota > Gammaproteobacteria > Burkholderiales > Casimicrobiaceae > CAIWHR01. Next base: position 137 of record JAAFGU010000489.1, read on the forward strand.
TCAACGCGATCGCCATGTGTTTCGAAACCGGGCCGGTCACCAGCAGCATGTCGGCGTGGCGCGGGCTCGCGACGAATTTGATGCCCAATCCCTCGATGTTGTAATACGGATTGCCGAGCGCGTGGATTTCGAGTTCGCATCCGTTGCACGAACCGGCATCGACGTGGCGGATCGTCAGCGCGCGGCCGAGCGTGCGCAATACGTTTTCCTGCAGCCGGCCGACGATGGCGCTCTCGTCGGCGGGCGCGGGCGCTGCTTCGGTCTTGATGCCGGTGCGCGCGATCTGGCGGAGGACGTGCAGCATTTCGTTTCGCCTCGGAGGGAATCCTAAAGGTCGTGTCCGCTGTAGGACAGGTTGAACGACTTGTTGATCAGCGGGAAGTCGGCGACGATGTTGCCGATTACCGCGTGCTCGAGCACCGGCCAATTCGACCATGACGGATCGTGGGGGTGGCAGCGGCGGATCGAGCCGCCGGGCCCGCTCTCCAGCGCGACCAGCACCGGCCCGCGCCAGCCCTCGACCAAACCCAAGCCGAGACGGAATGCGGGCGTCGCGGGCAACGGCGCGTGAATCTCGCCGCCCGGCATCGCATCGACGATCATGCGTACGAGCCGCAGCGATTCAATCGCCTCGTCGAAGCGGACTGCGACGCGCGCGGCGACGTCGCCCTCCATCCGCGACGCGATGCGGACCTCGAGTGCATCGTACGGCGGCGCCGGAAAATCGCAGCGCAGGTCGCGCGCCTGACCGCTGGCGCGGCCCGCGAATCCGGTCAGACCCAGCTTTGCGGCGAGCTCCGGCGTTACCCGGCCGCACGCGCGAAAACGATCCTGCAGGCCGGCGTGGTCGTCGTAGATGTCCCGGACAATCCGGATCTCGCGCTCGACGCGCGCGCACTCGTCGCGCATTGCCGCGGCGGCACCGGGAGCGAGATCGCGGGCGACACCGCCCGGGACGATGAAGTCCATCATCATCCGGTGGCCGAACGCCGCGAGGCTTCCGCGCAGCACGTCTTCCTTCAACCGCGAGAACTGCGCGAGGCCGAATGCGAAGCCGCCGTCGTTGCCGAGGAAGCCGAGATCGCCCAGGTGGTTGGCGATGCGCTCGCGCTCGAGCGCCAGCGCTCGCAGCCACAGCGCGCGCGCAGGTGGCGTGGCCCCGGCGATCGCTTCGGCCGCCTGCGCGTAAGACCAGGCGTAGGCGACGGTGCTGTCGCCCGACACGCGACCGGCG
>JAAFGU010000085.1 GCA_010365205.1 Aromatoleum sp.
CCGCCGCCAGTTCTAAACTCTTCCAATCCATAAACCGTCGATCTAAAGCCGCCGCCTAGCAGCCTTCAGGCTCATTTCCCTATTGGAAAATACTTTAGGCGCCAATGCGGGCGGCGGCGGGAACGTTCACATTGCGATCGGGCGCGGACGCGGCGGCGTCGCGCCCAGCACGCCCAGGTCCCAGAACCGGCCCGTCATGATCGCGAGTCCCTCTCGCGCGACCGCCTCCAGCAGGTGCTCGTTGAGTGCGTGCTGCGAACACGCGGGGTACGAGTGCGGCACCCAGATCGTCGGCAGGCCGAGCACGTCGGCGAAGCAGTCGTTGGGCAGCGAGCCGCCGAGATTGGGCAGGATCACCGGCGAGCGCCCCGTCGTCGCCGCGATCGACGCTTCCGCCCAGCGCACCCACGGATGCTCGGGATCGAGCCGCGTCGCGGCCATCGGTTCCATTTCGCTCTGCCGCACCGACACCGCGGCGAACCCGTGCGCGTCGAGATGCGCGCGGATCGCCGGCACGAACGTTCGCCAGTGGCAGCCGGCGACGAAACGCATCTGAAGCTGCGCGGTTGCGCGCGGCGGAATCGCGTTGACCGGATTTTCCGGATTGCCGGTGCGGAATGCCAGCACCTCGAGCGCATTCCAGCCGAACACGCGCTCAGCCGCGGTGAGTCCCGGCTCGCCCCATCCGGCGTCGATCACCGGGCCGCCCGGTTCGCCCGGCTCGATGCCGGCCAACGCGCGTTTCACCGAATCCGGAATCGGCGGGGGCCGCAGCGCGTCGACGAGAATGCGACCGCGAGCGTCGACTAGCGACGCGATCGCATTGGCGAGAATCGTCCCGGGATTGGCAAGCAGTCCGCCCCAATTGCCCGAATGGTGGGCGCCGTCGCGCAACACAACGTCGAGATCGAAGTTGAGGGCTCCGCGCGAACCCAGGAAGATCGTCGGCCGGTCGGACGCGAGCCGTGGGCCGTCGGAGGCGATCAACACGTCGACGGCGAGCTCGTCGCGGCGGGCTTCGCAGGTCGCGCGCAAACCGGGCGAACCGATTTCCTCGCCCATCTCCAGCAGCAGCTTCGCGTTGAAACCCAGGCGTCCGCGCGCCGCGAGCACCTGCGCGAGCGCCGCGAGATTGATCGAATGCTGGCCCTTGTTGTCGGCGGTGCCGCGACCGTACCAGCGGCCGTCGGCCGCAGCCACGTTCCAGGGCGAACGGCCGGCCGCCCACTGCGCGTCGTAGCCGTGTACGACGTCGCCATGACCGTACACCAGCGTCGTCGGCAGCGCGTCATCCTCGTGTCGGTGTGCGAACAGCATCGGCGGAGCGTCCGGGACCGGATTGGGCCAGAGCGTCCACTCGAAGCCGAGCCGCTCGACACTCGGGCCGATTTCTTCGTCGAGATAGCGGACGAGCGTGTCGGCGCTGCCCTTGCTCTGGCTCTCGGTGCGCAACGCGACGCGGCGGCCGAGATCGGCGAGCAGACCGCCGCCATCGAACCACTTGCCGGCAGCGGCGATCGCGGACTGGCGTTCGGGAGCCATCATCGGCGCTACGCGTCGCGGGCCGCGTACGGCAACGCCGCATCGCCGTCGAGGGAAAGGACGACGCGCGCCACGGCGGTGATCGCGGCCTCGACGCTCGGCAGGTGCTCGATACCCTCGACGCGCGGAGCGTCCTCGAGACCGAACACGCGCTTTGCCGTACTGCATACCGAACGCGACCTCCGACAGCGTGCCGTAGCCGCCGCCGATGGCAACGAGGCAGATCGCCGCACGCGCGATCAGCGCATTGCGCGCGAGGCCGATACCGGTCGGAATCGGAATCGTGACAAAGGAATTCCCATCGGCGAGCGTGTCGCCGGGCAATAGCCCAACGCTGATTCCGCCTTTCACCGCCACGCCTTCGCACACCGCCAGCATCACGCCGCGGAGACCGCCGCAGAGCACCGTGAGGCCGGCGTCGGCGAGCGCCGCGCCCAGTGCCTTCGCCGCCTCGGCTTGCGCGGGGGTCGCCCGGTGGCCACCGACGACGCCAATCATCTGCCGTGACGGCGAGCCGCTTTCCTTTTGCAACCAGCGCACCGCGGCGACCGGATCGACCGGGTCGCCGCCGAATTTCTTCGTGGCCGGTTGCCATCCGGGCTGTCCTCCGCCGAACCTGAGGCCCGCGCCGTCGTGCAGGCAGCGGTGCGAGCGATCGACGAAAAGCGTCGGCGCGGGAATGGGCATGGCGGTTCGGAGGAAGATGAAACGGGGCGCCCGATTGTAACGCCGCGCGTTTGCGGCGCCGCCCGCAGGTCCGGTGCCTCGGGACTTTCGCACGAACGGTTTGCCGTCGATGGCCCAATCGGCAGTGCGGGGCATTGTGCGCATCGCGCGCAGCGGCTACGATGGCGTCCGCATCCCCTACCCCCCGCTGCCCGAGGACCCCATGCCGAGCCGATTGCCGCTGTTGATTTTGATGATGCTGTTTGGCGGGACGGCATTCGCCGGCGGCACGTCCTCGGTGGGGTCGATGACGATCTTCAGCCCGACGCCGTCATTCGATTTCGGCACCCGCGTGGTCGGCTCTACGACGACACTTAACCTCGGGCTGGGCGCACCGGGAAGCAACACGGCCCCGGTGCAAGTGACGGCGATCACGCTCACCAACCCGTCGTTCAGCCAGACCAGCAACTGCCCCAATCCGGTCGCCGCCGGTGGCTCGTGTCCGCTGACGGGGCGCTTCACGCCGGTCGCGCCAGGCCCGGCCAGCGCGACGCTGTCGATCACCTGCGTGACCAACATCGTGCCGATCATCGCCAACCTCACGTTCCTGTGCAACGGCGTGCCGTTCGACGTGACGCTCAACGGGCAGGGTCTGCTGGCGGCCGCGGTACCGGCGCTCGATCCGGCCTTCGTCGGCGCGCTCGCCATGGCGCTGCTCGTCTGGGGCACGCTCTTCCTGCGGCGGCGGCAGACGCAACGCCGCTCCTGACCCGTACTCGAGGCGCGGAGCCGTGCGTCAGTGCGAGGAGTCCGCGCGGCCGACGTGCCACGGCGTGCGCAGCATCCCGCTCACCGACCCTGCGTCCGCGGCGACCGTATCAAGTCCGTAGCGCGCCGGCTCGCCCGGCCGCGGCAACGTGTAAGTGCCGAACGCCCGATCCCAGAACGAGAAAAAGCCGCCGTAGTTGGAATCCGTCTGCGCCGCCACCGGCGAATGATGGATTCGATGCATTGCGGGGGTGACGAACACGCCGCGCATCATCCGATCGAGCCGTTCGGGAAAACGCACGTTGGCGTGACCCCATAGCGCAACCGGCAGCGCCAGCGTATCGCGCAGCACGGCGACCCACTGCGGAAAGCCGAGCGCGGCGAGCACGACGAGCCGCCATCCCACCGCCAGTGCGACGTGAGCGGGATGCGCGCGGATGTTGGTCGTGACGTCGAGCGCGTCGTCAGTGTGATGCAACGCATGCAGGCGCCACAGCCAGCGCGCTTCGTGGCTCAGGCGGTGGAAGAGATAGTCGGCGGCATCGATCAGCACGACCCCGGCGAGCGCGACGGCCCAGCCGGGCAGCGCAAAGGCGAAGAAAAGTCCGGCGCGCCGCGTCTCGATCCAGCCGGCCGCCGGAACCACGACCGCGCTCAGCAGCACGGCGACTGCGATGGCGCCGATCAGCCACACGGCGCCGTTGCGCAGCGCATGCCGCAGGCGCCCCGGGCCGAAGTCGCGCGAGCGCATCGCCGGCACCGACTCGAGCCCGATCAGCAGAAGCATCGTCGCGACCAGCAGAACGGTCTCGATCTGCTGAAGGCGGCTGACGAGGTCGATCGACGTTGCAAATTGGTCCATGCGGGGGTCCATGCGGGGGTCCACGCGCGGGCCCTGCGGAATTTCAGTCTAGCATCGCCGCCGCGACCGCCGGCACGCGTCCAATGCGTTGGCGCCGTCGCTTGCCGCAATGGAGCCTTTGGCGTAACGTAACCGCCTACGCTAGGGGTCCTTCCCGCATATCGGGAGGGTGAGATCAAACCCTTGGTACCTGTGCGGACAATGCCGGCGCAGGGAAGCGTGAACACTCTCTCCCGCTCCCCGCGCGCCCTTTCTCGAGCCGAGGAGTCTCCATGAACGCCAATGACCAGTTCTACGCCCGCGACGCGCGCGTAGACGACGCCGCCGTCGCGCCGCTGCCAAACTCGCGCAAGATCTACGTCGAGGGATCACGTCCGGACATTCGCGTGCCGATGCGCGAGATCGCGCAATCCGATACGCCGTCCTCATTCTCCGCCGAGGGCGCAGAGGTCAATCCGGCGATCGTCGTCTACGACACCTCCGGTCCGTACACCGACCCGGCGGCGACGATCGACATCCGGAGGGGGCTGGCGCCGCTGCGCGCCGTGTGGATCGCCGAACGTGGCGACACCGTCGAACTCGACGGGCCGACGTCCACGTACGGTCGCGCGCGTCTGGTCGACGCGGAACTCGCCGGCTTTCGCTTCGATCTCAAACGCAAACCGCGGGTGGCGAAGGCGGGCGGCAACGTCAGCCAAATGCATTACGCACGCCGCGGCCTTGTGACGCCGGAAATGGAATACATCGCGATCCGCGAAAATCTGAAACGCGAGGAGATGCTGCGGACCCTGCCGGAGATCGTCACCCGCCAGCATCCGGGCCAGAGTTTCGGCGCGGCGATTCCGCGGGTCATCACCCCCGAATTCGTCCGCGACGAGGTTGCCCGCGGGCGCGCGATCATCCCGAACAACATCAACCATCCCGAGAGCGAGCCGATGATCATCGGCCGCAATTTCCTGGTGAAGATCAACGCCAACATCGGCAACTCTGCGGTGTCGTCGTCGATCCACGAGGAAGTCGAGAAGATGACGTGGGCGACGCGGTGGGGTGCCGACACGGTGATGGATCTGTCCACCGGCAAGAACATCCACGAAACGCGCGAGTGGATCATCCGCAATTCGCCGGTGCCGATCGGCACCGTGCCGATCTACCAGGCGCTGGAAAAGGTCGACGGCAAGGCCGAGGACCTGACGTGGCAGATATTCCGCGACACGTTGATCGAACAGGCCGAGCAAGGTGTGGACTATTTCACGATCCACGCCGGCGTGCTGCTGCGCTACGTCCCGATGACGGCGAAACGAATGACCGGCATCGTGTCGCGCGGCGGATCGATCATGGCCAAGTGGTGCCTCGCGCATCACAAGGAAAGCTTCCTCTACACGCACTTCGAGGACATCTGCGCGATCATGAAGGCCTACGACGTGTCGTTCTCGCTGGGCGACGGGCTGCGACCCGGCTCAGGCTTCGACGCCAACGACGAGGCACAAATGGCCGAACTCGCCACGCTGGGCGAACTCACCCAGGTCGCCTGGAAGCACGACGTGCAGGTGATGATCGAAGGTCCCGGCCACGTGCCGATGCATCTCATCAAGCACAACATGGACGAGCAGCTTCGGCTTTGCGGCGAAGCGCCGTTCTACACGCTGGGGCCGCTGACCACCGACATCGCGCCCGGCTACGACCACATCACCAGCGCGATCGGCGCGGCGATGATCGGCTGGTACGGCACCGCGATGCTCTGCTACGTGACGCCGAAGGAGCATCTCGGGCTGCCGAACAAGGCCGACGTCAAGGACGGCATCATGGCGTACAAGATCGCCGCGCACGCGGCGGACCTGGGCAAGGGGCATCCCGGCGCGCAGATTCGCGACAACGCGCTGTCGAAGGCGCGCTTCGAGTTCCGCTGGGAGGATCAATTCAACCTCGGCCTCGATCCGGACAAGGCGCGCGAGTTCCACGACGAGACGCTGCCGCAGCACGGCGCCAAGCTCGCGCACTTCTGCTCGATGTGCGGCCCGCATTTCTGCTCGATGAAGATCACGCAGGACGTGCGCGAATACGCGGCGAAGCTCGGCGTGTCCGACGAGGAAGCGCTGGCGAAGGGAATGGAAGTGAAAGCGGTGGAGTTCGTGCGGAAGGGCGCGGAGATCTACTCGAAGGCGTGAGTCCGCCCAAGACACGATCAGCGGGCGGGCGTCGGCCGGCAACGGACGGCACTGCCCCGAAGCCAGCAGCTGCACCGGTCCCGACTCTGCACCTGCGCGTGACGCTACTCGACGTTGAGCCCGCGGTCTTGCGCGAAGTGCTCGTGCCCGTCGATCTGACGTTCGCGCAGTTGCACACCGTCTTGCAAGTCGCGATGGGCTGGGAGCATTACCACCTGCACGAGTTCGAGGTCGGCGAAGGGCATATCGGCCTACCCGCTCCGAAGGACCTCTTTGCCGGAGACCGGCCGCTCCTCGACGAACGGAAGACCCGGCTCGGTGATGTGCTCGATGGTCGCCGCAAGTTTCGTTACTGGTACGACTTCGGCGATGATTGGTGGCACGAGATCGCAATACGGAAGGGCGCTGCGGACGAGGGTGGCGGACCGCGTTTGCTTGCCGGTGAGGGCGCGTGCCCGCCAGAAGATTGCGGCGGGCCGTACGGTTACGCGGAGTTGCTGCAGGCCCTGACCGACCCGAAGCACCCGGAACATGGGGAGCTGCGCGAATGGGCCGGCGATTTCGATCCGGGGCGATTCGATTTCGACCGTACGGCTAAGGCTGTCCTCAAGACGGTCAGACGAACGAGCGCCCGCAAGTAGATCAGTGGGGATCGTTGGAATTGAGGCCGGCTCAGCGTCGTTGCACGTGCTCGCACAGTCTGCACAAAAATGAAAAGGGGCCAGGCTGCTTTTCACGATAGGCTCAGGCGACCGCCGCTTCGGTCCGACTGCGCCACCCGCGTCGCGTTTCCTCGACCACGATGCGCTGGTCGACCAGTCGCTCGATGCCGTTGAGCCGCGCAATCACCCGCTTGACCGTCTGCTGGCCAGCGTTCACGGCCAGCCACAACAATCGCAGATGCTTGTCGGCCCACAACGGAACACGTCCGCGCTTCTCCCAGTTTGCGACACTCTGCTCGGTGTTGCCGAACAGATTCGCGACCGATTTCTGCGACAGACGCAGATGAAGCCGCAGGTACCGGAACTCGACGCCGGTCAGTCGTCCGGGCTTGTGCGCGAGCACCGCGCAAATCGCGCGCGTCAGGCCGTCGATGTCGTGATACGAGACGCCCCTGCCATAGGGCGTGTCGACCACGTTGTAGCCGTTGGCAAGCCACACGTTTTTCAGGCCGGCGTCGTCGAATCGGCATGGCGATTTGGTCATTGTCCCCTCACCCGCCCAACACCGAGGAACGAATGCGGGCCGGGCCGTACGTCGGCCAACCGGATGGCATCCTGTTCCTCGCGGACGCATTATCATAGACCGAGTGACGGCGTCGAAACCACGAATACCGTGCCCAAGAACTCCGACTTGCCTCCGCTGAAGGAGAGCCGTGGACCGTCGATCTACGACGCGCCGAGTTACAGCGCGGCCGAAGCCGCGCACTTGCTCAAACTCGGCGGTTCGACGGTGCGGGTGTGGTGCTTCGGCCAAGGTTACAGCTATCGCGGTACGGCGCGGAGGTTCCGTCCGGTAATCGAGCCGGCGGACCGCGCGGGGCGCCTCCTCTCATTCTCCAATTTGTGCGAATTGCACATCCTCGGTTCCATCACTCGCGGGCATCGCATTCCACTGCAGCGGGTCCGCCGCGCCCTCGAGTTCGTCCACAAGGAGACCCGTTCCCCGCGACCGCTGCTCGGCGAGGATTTTCGCACCAACGGACTCGACCTTTTCCTCGACTACGCCGTGCAGCTCGTAAACGTCTCAGGCGGCGGCCAGATCGCGCTTCGCGGCGAATTCGAGCGAGCGCTCGATCGGATTCAAAGGGGCGCCAGCGGGATGCCTGTGCGTCTTTTTCCCTTTACGCGCAAGGCGAGCCAGACGACCGGGTTGCCGAGCGCGGTCGCGATCGACCCCAGGATCGCTTTCGGACGCCCGATCGTAGCCGGTGCCGGTGTTCGCACCGACGTAATCAGCGATCGCTTCGGCGCCGGGGATTCGCCGGCCGAAATGGCCGAAGACTACTGTGTCAGCGAAGAAAATATCCTCGAAGCGCTCCGTTACGAGCGTCTCGCCGCCTGACGCCCCGCCGCTGTTCATCGACCGGGACGTCTGGAGTCGCCGGCTCGGCGCCGCTCTGGATGCGGCGCACGTACGCTACATTGCACACCATCAGCGTTTCGACAACGAAAGTCCCGATATCGGGTGGATAGCCGCGGCAAGCCGCGAAGGTTGGATCGCCGTCAACCGCGACCAGCGCATACATCGCAATCCAAACGAACTCGCCGCGATAAGAAATTCGCGCGCGATCATTTTCGTCTTCACCAGCGGCAATCTCAGCGCCGAGACTACGGCGACAGGCCTCCTGAAGGAGCTACCGAAGATCTTTAGCAATGCAAAGGGCGCGAAACGGCCTGCACTATTTTCGATCTACAAGGACGGAACGGTCGCTCGATTGAGGCGGTGACGCGCTTCACCACGCGCGACTCACTTCGCCGACGACCGCTTTCGGCGTGACGTGCGGCTCTTCCGCGAAATCGGAGACCAGGATGTAGCGCGGCAAGTCGCGATCGGGCAGGCCGTCGAAGTAGTCGCTCGCCTGCGCGAACGCGCGGTCGAGATCCTGGCCGGCGCTCTTGTGCTCGACCAGCAGCACACCCTTCCAGAACAGGTCGATCCGGCCGTGTTTGAGGTGTTTGCCGGCGCGCGTGATCTCGACCTGTTTCTCGAAGACCGCGACGCGCCGGCGCTCGACGCCGAAAATGTCGAGGAATCCGTTCCAGAAGCTCTGCGCCTCCTCGCGCTCCGATCCTTCGCCCTTCCACTCGCGGGAAAACCGGAGGGCGCGGTCCTTGATCTCGTTCCAGGAGAGCGGCATCGCGAGGATTTGGATTTGGTGTTGACTGATGCTGCCGTGGCACTATAACCCGAGCGGCATTCATCGGCACGGCTCCGAAATGAGCGACAATCCGTCTGCCGCCGATCTGCCTCTTGCCTTGCCCAAATCCATGCCCCGCTCCACGCTCAAACTCCCGCCGAAAAGCGGTCCCGCGCCAACCGCGAAGCCGCCGACGTC
>JAAFGU010000086.1 GCA_010365205.1 Aromatoleum sp.
CCTCCTCGCGCAGCGCGCCCAGCGCGACGGCGCCGGCCGCGTGCAGCGGCGCCGTGGCTTCGACGCGGATCAGCAGTTCGTCCATCGCGCCTTCGCGCGTAATCACGATCCGATGCTCGCCGCCATACCCGGCGAGCTGATTCATCACCGCGTCGACCTCGCTCGGGTAGACGTTCTCGCCGCGGATGGTGAACATGTCGTCGATGCGGCCGAAAATGCCCTGCGGCAGCCGCGGATACGTCCGGCCGCAGGGATTGGGCCCGTTTTCCCACAAGGTGAGGTCGCCCGACACCAGCCGGATCATCGGCTGCGACGTGCGTTCGAGGTGCGTGTATACCGGCGTGCCGCGCTGGCCGTACGGCACGCGATGGAAAGTATTTGGATCGCAGACCTCGGTGTAGATGATGTCCTGCCAGCAGAGCATGCCATCGGTCTCGGCGGTTCCGGACACGTTCATGAATGGCGACATCTCGGCCATCGAGCCGCAGTCGATGACGCGGGCGCCGTAGACGCGCGCTATGCGGTCGCGGACGCCGGGCACCGACGCGCCGGGCTCGCCGGAGAAGAACATTGTGGTCAGCCCGAACGAGCGCGGATCGTAGCCCTCCACGAGCGCGACCTCGGCCAGATGCAGCGCGAACGACGGGGTGCCGTAGAACGCAGCCGGCTTCATCTGATCCAGCCACATCGCCGCGCGCGCGGTCATGCCGGGCGCGCCGGCGCCGAACGGGAATGCTTTCGCGCGCAGTCGCTCGGCGCCGGAGAGCGTCCCCCACGAGCCCATGTAGAGACTGAAGATTGCGGCGATGAAAACGGTATCGCCGGGACGGATGCCCATCCCCCACATGATGCGGGCGTGCGCGTTGGCGATCGCGTCCCAGTCGTCGCGGCCGATGGCGAACGCCGTCGGGCGGCCCGTCGTGCCGGAGGTGCCATGAATATGAAAGACGTCGGCGTCGGGCACGCAGAGATAGTCGCCGAACGGAGGAACGCGCGCCTGCGCCTCCCGCAGGTCCCTTTTCGCGATGACCGGCACCTTCGACTCGAAATCCTCGAGCGTTCGCAGATGCTCCGGATGGAATCCTGCCTCTTCCCACTTGCGCCGGTAGAACGGCGAGCGGTCCCACGCGTAGCGCGTGAGTTCCTGGAGACGGCCGAGGATCGCGCGTTCGCGCTCGGCGGGGGGCATCGTCTCGCGCTTCGGGAACCAATAGCGCGAGCCCGCCGGCGGAACGTACGCAGGATCGAAGCGCGGTGGAAACGACCATGATTCCATGGCGGACTCGGTCGCTTAGCGCGGACCACGCTCGGTGACGATCCGCCGGACCATCGTGACGATCGCATCGGGCGACGTGTCCTGCAACAGCAATTCCTTGACGCCGAGTTCCTTCAGCCGTACGACGTCGTCATCGGGGATCACGCCACCGCCGATGACGAGGATGTCGTCGGCGTCGCGCTCGCGCAGCAGCTTCATCAGCCGCGGGAACACGGTCATGTGGGCGCCGGACAGGATGCTGATGCCGATGACGTCGACATCTTCCTGAACGGCTGCGTCGACGACTTCCTCGGGCGTGCGGTGCAGGCCCGTGTAGATGACGTCCATGCCGGCGTCGCGCAGCGTGCGCGCGACGATCTTGACGCCGCGGTCGTGGCCGTCGAGACCGACCTTTGCGACGAGGACCCGGATATGCTGGTCGTGGGAATCCACGTGCCTCCTCCTGAAGCGGTGGCGAGGTCGCCCGGAATGGCCGGCTCGCCCGTTTTGGTATACGGTATACGATAATTCGACGTCAGGCCTCTGTCAAGCGCGCGCGCGCGGCCGGGCTCCCCGACGTACCCGCTAACCGTGCCGGCGAGAAATCAACGGTCGCGGCGAATCCGGCAGCGCCGGCCACCGCATCCAATACCCTGCCGCACCACGCATAGAGGCCCCGTGCAATGAAACGTCTCGTGCTTCCGCTGCTCGCCGTTGCCGTTGCCGCCGTCGCCGTTGCCGTCGGGGGCGCATCGTTCACCCTCGACCGCATGTTCCCAGGCCGTGCCGGCGACGCGACGTCCGAAACTCGCTCGCTGCCGCCCTTCTCGAAGATCGCCATCGAAGGCGCGGCGGAGGTGACGCTGGTCCAGGGAGCCGCGAACCGCATCGGCGTCGAGCTGGCGGGGCGGCAACCGGCGCGCGTGCGAGCCGAGGTCGTAGGCGAAACGCTGGCCATCGCGGTGCACGACCCGCGGCGCTGGTGGTCCTGGCTGATCGGAGCCGGGGGAGGACGCACGCCGAAGCTGACGATTACCTTCCGTCAGCTCACGGGCCTTCGCGCATCCGGCGCCGTCAAGGTCAGGACCGATGCACTCCGGGCGGACACGTTCGCGATCGGCCTGTCCGGCGCCGCGTCGCTGCATCTTGCCGGGCTCGAACTCAACCAGCTGTCGGTCAGCGGCTCCGGCGCGATGAAGGCCGAGCTCGCGGGCCGCGCCGCGGAACAGAAGATCGCGATTTCGGGGGCCGGCGACTACCGGGCCGCGAAGCTGCAAAGCGAACGGGCCAACGTCGCCGTCAGCGACGCTGGGCGCGTCGTCGTCAATGCGGCGAAGGCGCTGCAAGTCGGGATCTCCGGCGCGGGCCTGGTCGAATATCTCGGCAGCCCGGAACTGACCCAGCGGGTCAGCGGCGCGGGGCGAGTCAGGCGTCGCGACGCCGCGACCGAAAATGGCCACTGGCTAGCGTAGCCTCGCGACGAACGCGAGAGCGAGCAGACGGCTCCAGCCCGTCAAACTCGTCAGCCGGACTTCAGGGCCTGTTCGCACCAGGCTTCGTGTTCGATGCGTACCGTCCGCCCGCTCGCATTGCGCGCGGCGATTTGCATCAATGCAGCGCGCGGGCCCCAGCCGGGATCGTGTCCGACTTGAACAGCAGCGGCAGTCCGGTGGCGGCGTCGCGGTCCGGGTGGACGCCGCCAATGAGCCGCACGTCGGTGACGCGACAGTCGGCCAGCAAGTCGACCAGCATCGCGACCGCGTCGCCGACCCGGTCGAGCGGATACAACGGGCAGCGAAATCCCTCGGCGTCACGCGGTTCGAACGGCGACGAAAGCGAGAGCCGGAGCTCCCCTCCCCCGACGGCGTCGGGCGCGCGATGGGCGCTGATCAGCGCCGAGGGTTCGCCCACGGAAGCCCGGATCCGCCGGATCGCATTGCTGGCGAACAGTTGGGCCGAGACCTCGCGCTGCGCGGCGCGGCCCTGTGCGACGGCCGGCAGCAGCCGCTGGGGCGCACGTGGCAGCGCCAGCACCCGGATGCCACCGTGACCGAGCTGCCGGGCGAGTTCGTGCGTCATCGGCGCTCCCCATCCGCCGACGACACCGCCGGCGAGCAGATCCGCGCCTGGTTTCGCGAGCGCCGTCCCCACGAGGAAGCGCAAATACACGGCCTCGCGTCCTGCGGCAATGGCGAGCGGCAACGGTGCGAGCGCTCGCTCCGGCGGCGAAACGCCGTCCGGGCTGCGCTCGGGCAACCGATGCCATGCGAGGAGGTCCGGCAAGCGCGGAAGGTCGATGGCATCCACGCCGACCAGCGCGTTGGCGATGCCGAATGTCCGATTGCCGCCGAGCGCACCGTGTTCGCGCAGCAAATCCACGATTTTCACCGCATCGTCGATGACGCCAGGGACCACGGCCTCGCCCGTGGCGCCGTCGAGGCCCGCCACGATGACCAGCGGGATCGCGAATACGGTGAGAGCAATGCCATCTGCGGCGGCGGCGACGTCGCGGCAGGCGAGCTCGAGTTGACGCCAAAGGTGCCGCGTCACCGCAACCGACGGCGTGGCGGCGAAAAGCCTTGCCAGCAGCCGACCGTCACCTGCCAGGCGCTGCACGAGCGCATCGCGGACGCGACGATCGATCGTCGCCGAGCGTTCCCCCGTTTCGGCGGTCAGACTGGCGTCCGCGAGCGCGAACAATTCGGCACAGGCCGCCGGCGCCGCGGCGATGTCGGGAAATACGCGGGGGTCCGGAACCGCGGCGAGCGTCGTCATAGGGTCCATTTTCTCATGCACGTTCCCGTTCCGCCCCGCGCCCGGGAAGAGTCAGAACGGTCCCGGCGCCGGCGACAGCGGGTCCCGCCCGCGCGCATGAGCCAGAGGAATCGCCGGTGCCGACGCGCGATCGTGATCCCGAGCGCGACCAGAAATGCCCGGGCGACAATAAGCGTCAGCCGCTGCGACCGCAGCCATTCGGCCGCATCGAGTGCGGCGCGACCGTCGTTTTGTGCCGTCGCTGGCGGCAGGTGCCTTCCTGAACCAACCGCAATGGCGCGCAGGTCCGGTTGACGCGCATTTCATGGCGACATTTCGCTCGTCTCGCGAGGGAATCCGCAACGCCGGCATTCCGGCCAGCCACGCACCGATTACCCCCGCGAGGGCCGCCGGGCTCCTCCGGCGGCAGAATGTCGCGGCAGGCGAATCCACAGCGGGCTCGCGATCAAGCGTCGCCATCCTGTTCAAAGGCTCCGCTTCGCCTTAAACTGAACCGATTTGTCGTAGATCAATATCTGTCTGGCGACAATCACGACCACCTCATGACGCCTCCAGCCAAATCGTTGTCGGTCGCGTTCGGTGCCACGGCACCGCGAACGCTCGGCGCGCCCGCACCAGTCATTTCGATCAGCGAGCTCAAGATCCACTGCGCGACGTGCAGCGTGCGCGAGCTGTGCCTGCCCGTGGGCTTGAACTCCGAAGAGGTCGCGCAGATCGACGTTCTCGTCGGCGCCCGGGTCCGGCTCAGGAAGGGCGACGCCCTCTACCGCGTCGGCGACCCGTCCGCCGCACTCTACGCGGTCCGCCTGGGTTCGCTCAAGACCACGGTTCTCGCCGAGGACGGGCGCGAGCAGGTCGCCGGCTACCACATGCTCGGCGACATCATCGGCCTCGACGGCATCGGCAGTGGCCATCATGGCTGCCAGGCGCAGGCGCTCGAGGATACGGAGGTCTGCGTGCTGCCGTTCGAACGGCTCGAGGATCTCGCGCGGGACCTGCCGCCTCTGCAACACAACCTTCATCAGTTTCTGTCGCGGGAAATCACGCGCGACCACAACATCATGCTGCTGCTTGGCAGCATGCGCGCAGAAGAACGCCTCGCGGTATTCCTCCTCAACCTGTCCGATCGTTACCGCAAGCGCGGCTATTCGTCGACCGAGTTCGTTTTGCGGATGACGCGCGAGGAAATCGGCAGCTACGTCGGCCTCAAGCTCGAGACGGTGAGCCGGCTGTTCTCGCGGTTTCAGGAAGAAGGCCTGATCCAGGTCCAGGGCCGCGCCGTCAAGCTTCTCGACCTCACGGCACTGAAGAGGATCATCGGGCAGCGCGGATAGATCAACCCGGCGCCCCGCGCCAAAGCCGCGCTGCACTCTCCTTTCGCCGTTTTGGCCCCGACGCACCGCCGGAACGGCCGCATCCGGCTCGTCGTCGCGACGGAGGCCTTTGATCTCCCTCAACGCGGCGTCGGCAAACCGGCGGACAATGACTTCGTTGCATCGCCTCGAGGAGCGGACCATGTACACGAACATCCTGGTACCTACGGACGGCACCAAGCTTTCGGACAAGGCGGTGGCGCATGCCGTCGGCCTCGCGCAGACCGTCGGCGCGAAGCTCACTTTGTTCTATGCCGCGCCGGATTACCCGATGCCCGCCTATGCGGACGGCGTCGTCTACGAACCGGTGTCGCGCAAGGAATACGCGAAGCTCGCGTCCGCCGACGCCGAGAAGATTCTCGACGCGGCGGGCCGCAAGGGTATCGCCGCGGGGATCGAATGCGTCACCGCGTACTCGATCGCCGCCGCGCCGTGGGAAGCGATCCTGGCCGCGGCCAAGAAGCACAAGTGCGATGCCATCGTGATGGCCTCGCACGGCCGCCGCGGGGTGTCGGCGCTTCTGCTTGGCAGCGAGACGCAGAAGGTACTCACGCACAGCAAGCTGCCGGTTATCGTGGTTCGATAAAGAGTCGCGCAGGGCGTCCCGGCCCTGCCGCCCGCGGCGGCGCCCGTAGCGGCGCCGCCGATCTTTTCGACCGCCGCCCGTCGTTCTCGAGAGTCGATCCCTGTCTTCCCGCATTTTGAACCCCGCAACCGCCGGGGCACGCCGCACTTTGCTACGCTTTGCCGCTGCTGCCGTCGGTCAGAGAAGGGCAGGCGCGCACTGGGGCTGTGATGGGCAACAAGGTGCCGCGTACGCGTATCGCGGTTCGCGCCGGATACTTCGGCGCGTTCCGCCGTTGGCTGCGGCGCTCCGGCCTTCATCCGAGCTTGGCGTGAAGCCGAAGCGAAACTACCCGGATGCGTACCGGAAACGGGCGAAGGCACTCGACCGCCTCGGACGCACGGGCGGCGCGGCCGCGCAGTGCCGAGAGGCGGACGCCGCGCGGTTACGCGATGCGGCGCCGCGCCTATCGAAATAGGACGACGGCTGCCCCGATGACCGCCGCATCGACAACGTCGAGCGGTGCAGGCGCGTATCGCTCCTGCCCAAATCGGCACCTCCGCTGCGGTACCGCCCAGTGCCGGGCGCGTTCGCGGTACAATGCTTTTTTCCTAACAAAAACAGCACCATGCGCATTTCTAAGTTCTATGTCTCGACGCTGAAGGAAGCACCCGCCGAAGCGGACGTCGCCAGCCAGAAGCTGATGCTTCGGGCCGGGCTAATTAAAAAGCTGTCGTCGGGCATCTACAGCTGGATGCCGCTCGGACTCATCACGCTGCGCAAGGTCGAGCAGATCGTGCGCGAGGAGATGAATCGCGCCGGCGCCCTGGAATGCTATTTGCCGCACGTGATTCCGGCCGAACTGTGGCAGGAGACCGGACGCTGGGACAAATTCGGCCCGCAGCTGCTCAAGATCCGCGACCGGCAGGAGCGCGACTTCCTGTTCGGACCGACGCACGAAGAGCCGATGACCGACATCGTGCGCAAGGACATTCGCAGCTACCGTCAGCTGCCGGTGAATCTGTATCAGATCCAGGTGAAATTCCGCGACGAAATCCGCCCGCGCTTCGGCGTGATGCGCGGCCGCGAGTTCCTGATGAAGGACGCCTATTCGTTCGACACCGATCGCGACGCGCTGATGACGAGCTATCGCGGAATGTACGACGCGTACGAGCGCATCTTTACCCGGCTGGGCCTCAGGTTTCGCGCGGTCGAAGCCGACACCGGCGCGATCGGCGGCTTTGCGTCGCACGAATTTCAGGTGCTGGCCGATTCCGGCGAGGACGCGATCGCCTGGTGCCCGCTGTCGCAGTACGCCGCTAACGTCGAATTCGCGGAAGCCGTCGCGCCGGCCTCGCCGCGCCCGGCCGCCGCCGTGCCGATGCAAAAGCGGCCGACGCCCGGCAAGTCGACCTGCGAGGAGGTCGCCGCACTGCTCGGCCTGCCGCTCGCGCGCACGGTGAAGTGCATCATGCTGGCGGCCGATGCCGAGGGACCATCGGTGCGCGTCTTCATGCTGCTGATCCGGGGCGATCACATGCTGAACGAAGTGAAGGCCAGCAAGCTGCCCGGCCTCGAGAATTTCCGCTGGGCGTCCGACGCCGAGATCGTCGCGCTGACCGGCTGCAAGCCCGGCTACCTGGGACCGGTCGGCATTCCGAAGGACCTCATGCTGATTGTCGACCGCGCGGTCGCCGTGATGAGTGATTTCGTCTGCGGCGCCAACGAGCCCGATTTCCATCTGTCGGGCGTCAATTTCGTCCGCGACTGCCGCGAGCCCGACCGGGTCGCCGATCTGCGCAACGTCGTCGCCGGCGACCCATCGCCCGACGGCAAGGGTACGCTCGAGATTCTGCGCGGCATCGAGGTCGGCCACGTATTCGCGCTGGGCGACGTCTATTCGAAGGCGATGGGTGCAACTTATCTGGACGCCGGCGGTCAGTCGCAGGTGATCCAAATGGGCTGCTATGGAATCGGCGTCACGCGGGTCGTGGCAGCCGCGATCGAGCAGAACCACGACGAACGAGGGATCGTCTGGCCAGCGGCGATGGCGCCCTTCGCCGTGGCGATCGCTCCCATCGGCTACGATCGCAACGAGGCGGTCGGGGCACTGGCCGACCGTCTGCACGACGAGCTGACTGCCGCCGGGATCGAGGCACTCCTCGACGACCGGGGCGAGCGTCCTGGCGTGATGTTTGCTGACCTGGAGCTCATCGGCATCCCGCATCGGATTACGATCGGCGATCGGGGGCTGAAGGAAGGCAAGGTCGAGTACCAGGCACGGCGGGATGCGGCAGCGACACCGGTTCTCGTAGCGGAAATTGCGGCGTTCATCAAGGGAAAGCTCGGCATCGAATGACATCAAGCGGCACTCGTGCAGCCCTGATCGGCATGGCCCTCGCGGCCGGGGTGCTCCTCGCGCCGCTGCCGGCGTTCGCCGGAGCGCAGGTCGAGGAACAGCTCGCGCCGTCCGTGGCCGCCGGGCTGCAGCGCGCGATTTCGGACAATCCGGTGCCCACCGGTTACGTCAGTCACGCCGACCTGCAGCCCTGGTTGAACGAGATGTCGCGACGGCTCGCGTCGCGCATGCCCGACGAACGCGAGCGACGCGAGTTGCTGGCGACGGTTCACTACGAGGCGCTGCGCGCGGGGCTCGACCCCCAGCTGGTGCTCGGCGTGATGCACCACGAGAGCGGCTTCAAGAAGTACGCGTACTCGTCGGCCGGCGCGCGGGGCTTCATGCAGGTGATGCCGTTCTGGGTGAAGCAGATCGGCGCGCCGGACCAGAACCTGTTCAACCTGCGCACCAACCTGCGCTATGGCTGCGTCATCCTGCGTCACTACCTCGACATCGAAAACGGCGATATCTACCGCGCACTGGGCCGCTACAACGGCAGCCTCGGGCGCGCCGAGTATCCGAATGCCGTGGTGACCGCGATGATCCGGACGTGGCAATACGCGCCCGGAGCGCCGACGCGGCTCGGTGCCGTGCTGGCGCCCGTCTCGGCGCGGTGAACGTCGGGCCGACGCC
>JAAFGU010000087.1 GCA_010365205.1 Aromatoleum sp.
GGCATGACCGGCGACCGCGGGGCCCTCGAAGCGGCCGGCCCGGCGCCGCGCATCATGCCGGCCTCGGGCACCATCACCGCCGCAGGAAAGCGTGCCGCAGGCACCCTTTCGCCGAAAATCCGCGATTCGAGGCGGCCGAGCACCTGCGGCGACGGGTCGAGCTTCACCGATTCGTCGATGACGTACACGAGCTTCTGCCGCCCGATGTCGATCTGATCGCGGTCGCGCAGGAAATGCTTGGCCACCGGATTGCCGTTGACCAGCGTGCCGTTGGTGCTGCCGCTGTCCTCGAGGAACGAATCGGCAAGAATCGTCACGACTGCCGCGTGCTCGCCGCTCACCGCAGGGTACGGCAGGCAGACGTCATTGTCGGCGCGACGGCCTATGGTGATCCGCTCGCGGTCGAGCCGGATGTCCAGCGTCGTGCCGTCCGCAAGGAAAAGCACCAGCTTGCCCATGATAGCCCGGGACCTAGTTCCCGCGCTTTTTCGCGAGCCAGCGCTTCGCCCAGCCGGTCGTCGGCAGGAATTCCGGCGGGACGCGCACGAGAACGACCGAGACGTTGTCGCGGCCGCCGTTCTGGTTCGCGACGTCGATCAGCTCGGCGGCCGCCAGCGCGAGATCCGTTCTGTTCTCGTCGACGATCGTGTGCACAACATCGGGCTCGACCATGTCAGTGAGTCCGTCGGAGCAGAGCAGGTAGATGTCGTTCGCCTCGATTCGGTACTCGACGATGTCGGCCGGCACGATCGCCTCGATGCCCAGCGCCCGCGTGACGAGGTTCTTGTTCAGCGAGAACTTGGCCTGTTCCGCCGTCAGCACACCGCTATCGATCTGTTCCTGCAGCAGCGAATGATCGTGCGTCAGCTGCTCGAGTTTCTCGCCGCGCATCCGGTAGCAGCGCGAGTCGCCGATGTGGCCGATGCTGACCCGGTTGCCGCAGAACACCGCGGTGACGATCGTAGTGCCCATTCCGGCGCACTCGGGCCGCGATTGCGCGGCCTCGTAAATACTCTTGTTTGCGGCGCCGATCTGCTGCTGCAACAGCAGCGCCGCGTGGGTAAGGCCAGTTCCGACGTCGACCTTGGACAACTCGCGCGCGGACCGCAGTTCGGGCAGGAGACCATTGCTGATGACGTTGACCGCAATGCCGCTCGCAACCTCGCCGGCGTTGTAGCCGCCCATGCCGTCGGCGAGCAGCGCGAGGCCGGCCTCGGCATCGACGAAGACCGAGTCCTCGTTGTGCGAGCGCACCATCCCCGGATGCGAGAGGGTGGCACAGTCGAGCATGGCGCGTTCAGTCATCGATCGGGGTTTTGGCGACGCAGCCCGGCTGAGGGGCGGGTGCACGGGCCGGGGCAGGGGTAATTGACCCCGCCAGTGTAACGGGGCGTCGCGATTGGCGCGAGCGCCGCGGGCGCTCGTTCGCTTGGCGCCGGCAGCCGGTCGCCGAGGCTGCTAGCGGGTTTTCGCATTCTTGTGGCGCTGCACAAGCCAGCGGCCGGCAGTGACGACAATCGCGACGCCGACGACCGGCGCCAGCCAATGCAGCTGCGGCACCGTCGCCTCGATCCACGGCTTGACCGATGCATCGTCGATGGCGATCTCCCCGGCGATGTAGCCCAAGAGGCCGCCGCCCGCGACGACGAGCCACGGGAACCGCTCGATCAGCTTCATGATCAACTGGCTGCCGACGACGACGAGTGGAATGCTGACGACGAGACCGAAGACGAGCAGCGTCAGGTTGCCCTTGGCCGCACCGGCGACGCCGATCACGTTGTCGATCGACATCACCAGGTCGGCGACGATGATCGTCTTCACCGCGGAAATCAGCCGGTCGCTTGCGCGTACATCGGGGTCGCCGCCCTCGTCCTCGCCGATCAGGTTGACGCCGATCCAGATCAGCAGCGCCGCGCCGACCAGCTGCAGGTAGGGCAGCTGCAGCAACCTAACGGCGAAAAACGTAAGAATGATGCGGAGCACGACCGCACCGATCACGCCCCAGAAAATGCCGACCCGGCGCTGCCGCTTGGGCAGGTTTCGGCAGGCCAGCGCAATCACCACCGCGTTGTCGCCGGACAAAAGGATGTTGACGAGGATGATTTCAAGCCCCGCAAGCCAGAACTGCGGCGTCGTAAATTCCACCAGAATCCCCTTGTGCGCCGGCCGTGGACGGCCAGTCGCCGCGGCACGCCCGAAAACGGACGGATCGGCATCGCGGCCGGTCCACCGCCCGGGCGCGACGCCCCTACAGCACGGACTTGAGCAGCTTGCCCATCTCCGCCGGATTGCGGGTCACTTTGATGCCTGACGCTTCCATTACGGCGAGCTTCTCCTGCGCCGTGCCCTTGCCGCCGGAGATGACCGCGCCGGCGTGACCCATCCGCTTGCCCGGCGGCGCGGTCACGCCGGCGATGAAGCCGACCACCGGCTTCTTCATGTGCTCCTTCACCCAATATGCGGCGGTCTCTTCGTCGCCGCCGCCGATCTCGCCGATCATCACGACCGCGTCCGTCTCCGGATCATCGTTGAAGAGCTTCAGCAGGTCGATGTGTTTCAAGCCATTCACCGGATCGCCGCCGATGCCGACCGCCGTCGATTGGCCCAGGCCCAGCTCGGTGAGTTGCCCGACCGCTTCGTAGGTCAGGGTGCCCGAGCGCGAAATCACGCCGATGCGGCCCTTCTTGTGGATGTGCCCGGGCATGATGCCGATCTTGAGCTCGTCGGGGGTGATGACGCCGGGGCAGTTGGGCCCCAGCAGCAGCGTCTTCTTTCCCTGCATCCGATAGCGCGTCCGGATCATGTCGCGCACCGGGATGCCCTCGGTGATGCAAACGACGAGATCGAGGCCTGCGTCGACGGCCTCGTCGATCGCCGCCGCCGCGAACGGGGGCGGCACGTAGATGACGCTGACGGTGGCGCCGGTCGCCTCCTTCGCCTGCTTGACCGTCGCGTAGATCGGGATCCCCTCGAAGTCCTCGCCGGCCTTCTTCGGGTTGACGCCGGCGACATAGCAGTTCCTGCCGTTGGCGTAGTCACGGCACATCCGCGTGTGGAACTGGCCGGTCTTGCCGGTGATGCCCTGCGTCATGACCAGGGTGTTCCGGTTGATCAGGATCGACATCGCGCTTCCCTCATCTCCATCATTTCCGTCCGCTTTGTCATTTTCCTGCCGCGGCGGCGACGACTTTTTCCGCCGCCTCGGCCATGTTCGCCGCGGTGATGATCGGCAGGCCGGAGTCGGCGAGGATCTTCTTGCCGAGATCCTCGTTCGTCCCTTTCATCCGCACGACAAGCGGCATCTCGAGCGCCACCGCCTTGGACGCGGCGACGACTCCTTCCGCAATCGTGTCGCACTTCATGATGCCGCCGAAGATGTTGACCAGGATCGCCTTGAGGCCGGGATTCTTCAGCATGATCTTGAACGCCTCGGTGACCTTCTCGGCCGTGGCGCCGCCGCCCACGTCCAGAAAATTCGCCGGCGCGCCGCCATAAAGCTTGATCGTGTCCATCGTCGCCATCGCAAGACCGGCGCCATTGACGAGGCAGCCGATGTCGCCGTCGAGCGAGATGTACGACAGATCGAACTTCGACGCCTCGATCTCCGCCGGATCCTCTTCGTCCAGGTCGCGCATGGCGACGATCTCCGGATGGCGGAACAGCGCATTGGAGTCGAAGTTGAGCTTGGCGTCGAGCGCGATCAGCTTGCCGTCGCTGGTCACCACGAGCGGATTGATTTCGGCCAGCGACGCGTCGGTCTCGTCGAACGCGCGGTACAGCGATTGCAGCACCGCGCGCGCCTGCGGCACGCTCGCCTCGGGCACGCCGACCCTGCGCGAGACAGCCTCAGCCTCGGCGTCGGTGAGCCCGGCCACCGGGTCGATGAACACCCTGTGGATCTTCTCGGGCGTCTTGGCGGCGACCTGCTCGATGTCCATACCGCCTTCGGAACTCGCCATCAGCGCGACACGCTGCGTGCCGCGGTCGACGACCATGCCGACGTAGAGCTCCCTGTCGATGTCCGCACCCTCCTCGATCAGCAAGCGGCGCACTTTCTGCCCGGCGGGACCGGTCTGATGCGTGACCAGTTGCATGCCCAGAATCTCGCCGGCGCGCTGGCGCACCTCGTCGATCGATTCCGCGACCTTGACCCCGCCACCCTTGCCGCGGCCCCCCGCGTGGATCTGCGCCTTGACCACCCAGACCTTGCCGCCGAGCGATTCGGCGGCCTTCACCGCCTCGTCGACGCTGAACGCGGGAATACCGCGCGGCGTGGGCATTCCGTACTTGCGGAAAATCTCCTTGCCCTGGTATTCGTGGATTTTCACAGCGGCTCCTGCGTGGTGGGCTTTCGCGTGCGCATCGTGGCGCCGGCCCGATACCACTTGGGGTAATAGCGGCGGACGGTTTCCGACGTGTGCGCTAGCGCGTGGCAGCGGTCGAGCTGGAAGGGTTTCTCTTCGTGCGGCTCGATTTCCCGGCGCAGCCCGGCGAACGTCTGCAGCGCCGCGGTGGGCAGGAACGCGATGAGCTCGGTGATATGACTGCAGCCCAGAGTGCCGCCCATCAAGGCGTACAGCCGCTCGCGGAAGCTGTGCATCAGGTTGGCGCCGACGAGCCTGCGATAGTCGGGCGCGACGTGCTCGCAGCCGTCGGGATACGGCACGCTCTCCGACACCGCCTCGATCGCGCGAATCACGTAGTCGCCGCCGATGGTGACGCGCACCCGCATGTCGTGAATCGGCTCGCCCGCCGGCCGTGTGCCCGAGAGCAGGACGTAATCCTGATCCTTGGTATCGACCAGACGGGCGTCGATGTCCACCAGGCCGTCTTCGCGCTGCCAGCCTTCGTAGCTGATCCGACGCAGGTGCAGGCGGGTACGCGGGACTGAACTTTCCGGAAGCGGCATCGGGGCCTGGGACGGGGCGACACTGAACGCGCATGACGGGCCGGCGGCGGAACCTGCGCGGCCGCCGGGCCGGATGTAGCTACAGGATATGGCTACAATAGATTGGCAAGTCGAGCATTTTAAGCTGCCGGAGAGGGGGCCGCAACCGACGCCCGCCGCGGCCGGTGCCGCCGGAGAGCCAAGTACCCCGACCCACAGGTCTTGCTATGTTCGAATCGACCCGCATCACCGATCGCTTTGTCGCTCATCCTCGCCATAGCCCGAGCTATGGCTGCGGTTCGCCTCAGTCAACTGAGGCGCTCGATGCGCGGAATCGATTCTCGGCATGTACGCAAACTCATGGGTCGGGGTACTAGCCGATGTCGTTCATCCTCGCCCTCGATCAGGGCACCACGAGTTCCCGCGCCCTGATCTTCGACCGCGCCGGCGCCGTTCGCGCCGTTGCCCAGCAGGAATTCACGCAGATCTTCCCTCGCCCCGGCTGGGTCGAGCATGACCCGACCGAAATCTGGGCGACGCAGTCGGGTGTGCTGCACGAGGCACTGGCCAAAGCCGGCCTCGCCGCGCGCGATATCGCGGCGATCGGCATCACCAACCAGCGCGAGACGACGGTGCTGTGGGAACGCGCGACCGGACGCCCGCTGGCCAACGCGATCGTCTGGCAGGACCGCCGGACCGCGCCGCTGTGCGACGAGTTGCGCGCGGCCGGCAGGGCACCGCTGTTCGCGGCGAAGACCGGTCTCGTCCTCGACCCCTACTTCTCCGGCACCAAGTTGAAGTGGCTGCTCGACCACGTTCCCGGTGCGCGCGATCGCGCCGCGCGCGGCGAACTCGCATTCGGCACCATCGACACCTGGCTCGTCTGGCAGCTGACCAACGGCGCGGCGCACCTCACCGACCCGTCCAACGCCAGCCGGACGCTGATGTTCGACATCCATACCGGGGAATGGGACGACGAGCTTCTGGGCATTCTCGACATTCCGCGCGAAGTCCTGCCGCGGATCGTGCCGTCATCCGGCGTCGTGGCGCAAGCCGCGATCGGCGGCATCGACGTGCCGATCGCCGGCATCGCGGGCGATCAGCAGGCGGCGCTGTTCGGCCAAGCCTGCCACGTCCCCGGCCTCGCCAAGAACACCTACGGCACCGGCTGCTTCCTGCTGCTCAATACCGGCAGGGAGGCCGTTGCGTCGACGAACAACCTGTTGACGACAGTCGCCTGGTCGCGCGACGGCCGGCTCGACTACGCGCTCGAAGGCAGCGTGTTCATCGGCGGCGCCGTGGTCCAGTGGCTGCGCGACGGCCTGAAACTCGTACGCTCGGCCGCGGACATCGAAGCGCTGGCCGCGTCGGTTCCCGACAACGGCGGCGTCTATCTGGTCCCCGCGTTCGCCGGCCTGGGCGCGCCGCACTGGGACCCGTACGCGCGCGGCGCCATGTTCGGCCTGACCCGCGGCACCACGTCCGGCCATCTCGCGCGCGCGGCGCTGGAGGCGATCGCGTTCCAGAGTGCCGACGTGCTGGCGGCGATGGAGCGTGATGCCGGCATCACGCTGACCGAACTGCGCGTCGATGGCGGGGCAACGGCGAACAATTTGCTGATGCAATTCCAGGCCGACATCCTCGGCGTGCCGGTCGTGCGGCCGAAGGTGCTGGAGACGACCGCGCTCGGCGCCGGCTATCTCGCCGGGCTCGCCGTCGGTTACTGGAAGGACGCCGCCGACGTCGCGTCCAACTGGCGCGTCGATCGGCGCTTCGTACCGGCGATGGCCGGCAGCCGGGTGGCGGAATTGCGCGAATGCTGGGAGAAGGCGGTCGGCCGCGCGAAAGCCTGGGCCTGAAACGCTGGTGCTGCCGCCGAGCGCGCGGATCGCCAGCGACGCGGGGCCCGCCGCAGCAGACGCGGGCTATCCGTCGGCTGCGCTTGCGCTCGCCGGAAAAGGTGTATATGCTCGCATTTAGGTGCAGGTGCACCGAATGGATCGTTTCCACGTCACCATGCCTTCGCGCGCCGCTTCGCCTGCTGCTTCGCCGGGTGCTTCATCCCCCGCCTGCGCCTGCGGACGCCTGCGCCGCGCCACGCGTGCGCTGACGCAACTCTACGACGACGCGATCGCGCCGGCAGGGCTGCATCTGACGCAATTCTCGCTGCTGCGGACACTCGCCCTTCGCGGCCCGACGCGGATCACCGAACTCGCCGCCGTCGCGCTGCTCGATCGCACCGCGCTGTCGCGCAACCTCGATCCGCTGGTCGCGCGCGGACTCGTTACCGTCGTCGCAGGCAAGGATGCTCGCACCCGCGAGGTCGCCCTCTCCCGCGCCGGCCATGCCGCGATCCGCGCCGCTCTCCCCCACTGGAAACGCGCGCAGGCCGAAGTCGTCCGGCGACTCGGCGCGCCCAAGCTCGACACACTGATCGCGCTGCTCGGCGAAATCGAATCCCTGCACCCCGGCGCTCCGGGGCGCGCCGCCTGACGCTTCCCACCGAGACTTGCAATGACCGTCGCTCGATCGCGCGCCGACTGGCGCACTCCCACCGTCGTCCTCGTCTGCGGCGGACTCATTCTGACGGTGGGCATGGGCATACGCCACGGCTTCGGCTTGTTCCTGCAGCCGATGAGCGCGGACCTCCACTGGGGGCGCGAGACGTTCGCGCTGGCGATGGCCGTGCAGAACCTCGTCTGGGGCGCGACGCAGCCGTTCACCGGAATGGTCGCCGACAAGCACGGCACCGGCCGCGTCGTCGTCACCGGCGCCGCGCTGTACGTGCTGGGCCTGTTCTCGATGGCGTACGCAACCACGCCGCTGCTGTTCGTGCTGACCTCCGGCGTGCTGATCGGCCTCGGATTGTCCGGGGTCACGTTCAGCGTCGTCTCCGGCGTGCTCGGCCGCAATTACCCGCCCGAAAAGCGCAGCATGGCGCTCGGCATCTCGGCCGCTGCCGGATCGTTCGGCCAGTTCGCGATGCTGCCGCTGACGCAGTGGCTGCTGTCGAACGTCGGCTGGTACGGCGCGCTGCTCACGCTCGCCGCCGTCGGCCTTCTGATGGTGCCGCTCGCCGCCGCGCTGGTCGAGAAGCACGAGGGCACGGCACACGCCTTCGTCCAGTCGGCCGGCGAGGCGATCCGCGAGGCGATGCGCCACCGCGGCTACCTGCTGCTGACGATCGGCTTTTTCGTCTGCGGTTTCCAGGTCGTGTTCGTCGGCGTACACCTGCCCGCCTACCTCGCCGATCACGGGTTGCCGCCCCACGTCGCCGTCACCGCGCTGGCGCTGATCGGCCTGTTCAACATCGTCGGCACGTACACGTCCGGCTGGCTCGGCAGCCGGATGCCCAAGCGCCACATCCTGTCGGCGATCTATTTCGGCCGCGCCGTCGTCATCGCGCTGTTCGTCTGGCTGCCGCTTTCGCCGCTGTCCGTCTACGCGTTCGCCGTCGCGCTGGGCCTGCTCTGGCTGTCGACGGTGCCGCCGACCAACGGCATCGTCGCCGGCTTGTTCGGCGTCCGCTACCTGGCGATGCTGTCCGGGGTGACGTTCTTCAGCCACCAGATCGGCAGCTTCCTCGGCGCGTGGCTGGGCGGCAAGCTCTACGACGCCACCGGCAGCTACGACATCGTCTGGTGGCTGGCGATCGCGCTGGGCATCGTCGCGGGTCTCATCAACCTGCCGATCGACGAGCGCGAAGTCCGGCGGCCCGCGGCTGCCGCGGCGTGAATGAAGCGTCGGCGACGACGGTTGCCGTCACCGTCGGGATGACGCGTACCTCGAAACCGGGACGTCGTCGCTGAGCCTACTAAAGCGGCGGCGCCGGCGGCAACGAATCAGCGGCGACGCGGTCGACCGCGTCGGTGATCAGCCCGTCGACACCCCAGCCCGCGAGTTCGGCGATGCGCGCCGCTTCGTTCGGCGTGTAGCACAGCACCCGAAAGCCGGCGCCGCGGGCACGGCGCACGATTTCGGCGGTCAGCGTCTCGTGATTGGCGGCCAGCGCCACGCACTCCAGCCGCGCCAGTCGCTCCAGCCAATCGGCGGGCAG